>CAMDNO010000031.1 GCA_945902955.1 Porphyromonas cangingivalis | reverse complement strand
AAAAACGCAATTATTCGAAGAAAAATACCATTATGCCTGTTCCTGCGAATGAATATGGCAAATTACCTCCTCAGGCACCCGAATTGGAAGAAGCTGTGCTTGGAGCTATTATGCTCGAAAAAGATGCATATTCTATTGTCTCGGAAATTTTGAAGCCAGACTGCTTTTACAAAATGTCGCATCAAAAGATTTTTGAGGCTATAATGACCCTTGCTTTGCATCAAGAACCTATTGATATGCATACAGTTACAGAGCAATTGCGCAAAAATGGCAATATCGACGAAGTGGGAGGGGCGTACTATATTACCTTGCTTACTGCTAAAGTTTCATCGGCAGCCCACCTCGAATATCATGCCCGAATAATTGTTCAAAAATACTTAGCACGCGAATTAATACGCGTTTCGTCGGATATTCAAACCAAAGCTTTTGACGATAAAACAGATGTAGACGACCTTATGCAGGAAGCCGAAGGTATGCTATTTGAACTTTCGCAAAACAGTCAGAAAAAGGACGTTACCCAAATAAATCCGGTTATTGAAGAGGCTCGAAAACGTATGCAAATTGCTGCTACAAAGCAAGGTGCAAGTGGCGTGGCGAGTGGTTTTCATGCGTTAGACAAAATTACGTCAGGTTGGCAACGTTCCGACCTTATTATCATTGCTGCTCGTCCGGCAATGGGTAAAACGGCTTTTATTTTGTCGATGGCAAAAAATATGGCGGTAGATAATAAATCGCCTGTGGCTGTTTTCTCGCTGGAAATGTCGAATGTACAGTTGGTTAATCGTTTGATAATGAATGTATGCGAACTCGAGGGTGAAAAAATTAAAAATGGTCAGTTAGAAAAATACGAATGGGATAAATTCGACCGTGATATTAATAACTTGTTAGATGCACCCGTTTTTGTGGATGATACGCCCAGCTTGTCGGTTTTCGAATTGCGAAGCAAAGCCCGACGTTTGGTGAAAGAGCACAAAGTTCAATGTTTGATTATTGACTACTTGCAGTTAATGAATGCCAGTGGAATGAGTTTTGGTAGTCGTGAGCAGGAAGTAAGTATTATTTCGCGCTCGCTCAAAGGCTTGGCTAAGGAGTTGGATATACCTATTATTGCCCTTTCGCAGCTCAACCGTGGCGTAGAGGGACGTACTGGACACGAAGGAAAACGTCCTCAATTATCCGACCTTCGCGAGTCGGGAGCTATTGAGCAAGATGCCGATATGGTGTGTTTTATTCATCGCCCTGAGTATTATAAAATTACCGAAGATACGCAGGGAAATTCATTAATAGGGTTAGCCGAAATTATTGTAGCAAAACATCGTAATGGTGCAACAGGTGATGTATTGCTCAAATTTAAAGGTACTTATGCCAAATTTATGAATAAAGATGATATCTCTGGCGATGATTTGGATGGTGGCTACCAGACTATTCCATCCAAAATGAACGACTCCTCATTTTACGGCGAAGGACAGAAAAGCAATCCAACACCTTTGTTAGGAGGTAGCAGCAGTAGTCAGGATGAACCCCCATTTTAAAATCCTATTGATAAAATCTCTTGATATATTGATAGAGATTGGCTGTAAAACTGCGAAAAAATGACTAATTTTGCAGCTTTAAAACATAAAGGTATTAATTTAGAAATAAAACATTAAAAATCAATTAAATATGAGTAAAAAAGCATTGTTGATGATACTCGATGGCTGGGGATTAGGAAATGGTTCGAAAGCCGACATTATTTCAAGCACACCAACTCCTTATTGGGATTCGTTGATGGCAAATTATCCAAATTCTCATTTGCTTGCTTCGGGCGAGGATGTAGGTTTGCCAGATGGACAAATGGGAAACTCCGAAGTTGGACATTTAAATATTGGTGCCGGTCGCGTTGTTTATCAGGATCTTGTGAAAATAAATATTGCATGCCGCGATAATAGTATCCTGCAAAACCCCGAAGTGGTGAGTGCTTACACTTATGCTCGCGACAACAATAAGAAAATTCATTTCTTAGGGCTCGTTTCGGATGGTGGAGTACATAGCTCGCTCGACCATTTACTCAAATTGGTAGATATTGCCAACGATTACAAGGCAGAAGCTTTTGTTCATTGCTTTATGGATGGTCGCGATACTGACCCTAAAAGCGGAAAAGGATTTATCGAACAATTAGATAATTACACCAAAGGTACGACAACTAAAATTGCTTCTGTAATAGGTCGTTATTATGCAATGGATCGCGACAAACGTTGGGAGCGTGTACGTAAATCGTATGATTTAATGGTGAATGGAGTGGGAGAGAGTGTTACTGATGTAGTGGCTGCTATGCAAGCTTCGTACGATGCTGGTGTAACCGACGAATTTATAAACCCTTTAGTTATGGTTGATGCTAATGCAAATCCCATAGCGAAGATTGAAGCGGGCGATGTGGTTATTTTCTTCAATTATCGCAACGATCGTGCTAAGGAATTAACTGTGGTGCTTACGCAACAAGATATGCCTGAGGCAGGTATGCAAACTATTCCATTGGAATATTATTGTATGACTCCTTACGATTCGTCGTACAAAGGGCTGCATGTATTTTTCAATAAAGATAATGTTCAAAATACACTTGGCGAATATGTATCGAGCTTGGGAATGAAACAATTGCGCATTGCCGAAACAGAAAAATTTGCTCATGTAACTTTCTTTTTCTCTGGCGGTCGCGAAAGTGAATTCGAAGGCGAAGAACGTATTTTAGTTCCTTCACCCAAAGTGGCAACCTACGATTTGCAACCCGAAATGAGTGCTCCCGAAGTGGCTGATAAACTGACTGCCGCTATCAAAACTCAGAAATTTGATTTTATTGCACTTAACTTTGCCAACGGCGATATGGTAGGACATACAGGCGTACGCGAAGCCATTGTAAAAGCCGTTGAAACAATTGACAAGTATATGGGACAGGTTATAGAAGCAGCCAAAGTAAATGATTATGAGGTAATTGTAATTGCCGACCACGGTAATGCCGACAATGCTGAAAACGCTGATGGATCGCCAAATACAGCTCATTCGCTCAATCCTGTTCCGTTTATTTATGTAACGGACAACAAAGCAGCAAAAGTAGAAAATGGTATTTTGGCCGATGTAGCTCCTTCTATTTGTACTATTTTGGGTATTCCAAAACCTGCAGAAATGACGGGTCGTAGCCTGATTATAAAGTAAATATCGAATTGATATTTTAGCAGGTAAAGTAAATATTAAAAACCACAGTAGACTAAATGTTTGCTGTGGTTTATTTTTTTTGCTACAAATAAAATCGGTGTAATTATTTATTGCTTTATCTTGAATTTAGATTTACGTAGAATCTTTTTCTTGGTACGATAAATCCATGAAGAATAACGAAATAGTAAAAGCGCAATGAAAATAAAGGTTGCTTGATTGAATGTTTGTACCGAAATAGCTACGGATACTAATGCCAATGCTACTAAAATGAGGTTGAAAAGCTGGTAAAAAAAGATATGAATGCGCCATTTCGAAAACCAAATCATAAATGCTGCAACTATATTCAGCGGATTGAGCCAAAGAATATTAAAATTGAATTTCACTAACGGATGCGAAGAAAAAAACATTAGAAAGAACACTATAGTTCCGGCAATGCCTGTTGCCAAAAGTAAAAACGAATCGACTATTGTATTGTATTTTTTATCGAAAACAATTTCGTAAGTCGATAGTAAAGCAATGAAAAAGAGCAAAATAGAAAAAATATAAAATGGTTTGTCTAATAATCCTGCTGGCTCTTCTTCTTTTGATTCTGTTGATACCAATATATTCGTTTTGGCTACAAGTGGCCTTGTTTCGGTATTTTGATTATTCGATATTCGAGCATTCAGAAACTCATGTTTAAGTATTTCGGGCAAAAACATACTTTGCAGTTGAGGCATGATTTTGTCTGCCTGATAACCAAAAATTAAATCGATACCAAAATGCAACCAAGTATCGTCGCCAATATAATTTCCAATAGCCTGACGGTAGGTTTTTGATTCGAATGACGATTGAAAAACAACGCGTCCATCAACCGCTCCCATTACAACGTCGCGAGGGCGGGTGGCGCAATTGTCGAACACAAAATTGTAACGATACTGGCGGTTTTCAGGCTTGTAGTTTTGCAGTAATTGTTCTATCAAACGTTTCGTTTCGTTGGGACGAAGATTTAAAACATGCTCCCAAACAACAGAATTACGACTTTTATATTCGGGTAAAAAATCAGAAGTATTTTGAACTCCAAGCAAATAATCGGTTTTGCCACGAATAAATTTGTAATAAAAATTTTCGGTGTTAAAGCTAAAGAGCCCCCAATTGAAAATAAAATCGTAACCGTTCAGTTTATCCACAACACGTATGCCCGAATGTCCAAATTTAGCATATACCTCAGCGCCTGGCGAACAGGTAATTAAGCTTAATTGCAGCGAATCGCTAAATACAATTTCTTGTGCTTTTAGTTGTAGCGTAAATAAAGCAACTAATATAAATATTGTAATTTGTTTCATGCGTAATTTATTCGAGTCTGTAACTAATTGTTTTACAAAAGTATGTAATTTAATTTGTTTTTTAAAATATTGATTGTAATATGCAAATAATATTCAATTTCAACGAATCTCAAATCGCTTTAAATCTTATTTTCCAAAAAAGGATATTTATTCATTAATTCTTGTTTTTTAGAAACTAAATGTTTTTTAAATTTCTCATATTCAGTAGAATTTATATGAATTGGCCGATGCGAAAGTGCATTTATATACTGATTTACTTCGTTCATACATTTTTCAGTACTATTTTCAAAAAAGGCATTCGAAAACATATTAAAAATATAATCCACAGCCACTTGCGATGGGTGTAACATGTCTGGCGCATAGAAACGATAGTCGCGCAACTCGTCCATTACCAGTTCGTAAGCGGGAAAATAATGTGTATTTTTATACATCTTTACAATTTCTTGCACGGCTTGTAAAAGAATTCCTTTGCTAATGGCATTTTCGGTAGGTCCATCTTTCCAATGGCGCACCGGGCTTACTGTAAATACGATTTTTATCAGCGGATTTATTCTATTAAGTTCTGCAATAATATTTTCATACAGTCCAACAATTGCTTCTGGGTTCAATCGCTCCCGCTTAAAATTAGCAGCAGGTACTTTGTGGCAATTCGCCACAACTTGTTCGTTTTCAGTAAGTTTGTAAATCCAAGCTGTTCCAAAAGTGAGAATCAGAAAATCGGCTTTTTTTATGTTTTCGGCAGCCGATTCAAATCGTTCATTTATTTTTGTCAAACATCCATCTGCATTTACATCCGAAAATAGTGTGCTGTGCATATAGCTGCTCCATAGTGAGTTATGTTGGAATAAGTCCTTTTGAATGAACACTTTATTTTGTATCAAAAGCTGAATGCTTTCGGCAATAGAAGCAGGATTAAACAATACGCCAAAGGGATTAATATCTACATCGAAACAAGCATTCTGAAGTTTTAGCCCAATATTTTCGGAAAAACAAGAACCTAAAGTCATTATTTTAGATTCATAATCTATTTTATTTACCGAAGGCTGTATGTCGATTTTTGTAGTGAACATATAGGGTGTTTTTTTTACAAAAGTAATAAAATTAATTAAATGCAATTTCAAGATTTGAACATTCGAGGTTCTACACTGTTTAGGATACTATTAGTTTTAAAAAATTAAGAATATAAAAATATGTCATTAATAGAAGCATTTAATTGGCGCTATGCCACCAAAAAGTTTGATTCGACAAAAGTTGTTGATAATCAAATTGTTGAAAACATTGTAGAAGCTGCCCGTTTGGCACCCACTTCTTCGGGTTTACAACCATTTCAGGTTTTCGTAATTACTAATCAGGAGTTAAAAGAAAAAATTGTTCCTATTTCGTACGGACAAGAAATGGCAGCACAATGCTCTCATTTACTAGTATTTGCTGTGTGGGATAATTACACCGACGAACGTATTGATAAGATTTACAAATACACTACCGAAGAGCGCAATATGCCCGCCGACCGATATGATGCATATAAACAACGCCTTAAAGATGGTTTTGCCAAACGTAGTGCCGAACAAAATTTCGAACACGCTGCACGTCAAACCTATATTGCTTTGGGCTTTGCAATGGCTGAAGCTGCTGTAAGTAAGGTCGATACAGTTCCAATGGAAGGTTTTATACCCAACGAGCTCGATACCCTTTTGAGTTTAAAAGAAAAAGGCTTGAAAAGCGTATTTATGTTGCCATTGGGTTATAGAGACACAGAAAATGATTGGTTGGCTAGGCTTAAAAAAGTGCGTCACCCGAAGTCGGAATTTGTTACATATATTGATTAAGAATAGCTGAAATCGGATTCTGATTTAATTGTTACTTATTTTTTGTACCATTGCATGCAACATAATTGTATTGTAATTCATCATTAAGTTGTAAGATTTATTAATCATCAAAAATAATTAAAAAATTAAATAAGTATGAAACAGATATTTTTAATTGCTTTGCTAACTATTGCATTAGTGTCATGCAGTAAAGAGGAAGCAGCAACAGAGGCAACAATTGTAAAAATGGGAACTATTGAGAATCCTTCTCAATTAACTAATTTTTATTTGAATCAAGACGATAGCGTTCGTGTGTGGATTTTGAATAGCGAAATGAAGTATTATCGACCCAAAGATAATCAACGGGTTATTATGGAATACGTGATACTTACCAATAAGGCAGCAGGAAGTAGTTACAACCACGATGTTAAACTAAACGATGTGTACGAGGTGCTTACCAAAGGTATTTTCGATGTTACTACTGCTACACAAGATAGTATTGGAAATGACCCCGTAGTGATAAATGATATGTGGGTTTCGGGCGATTATTTGAATGTTGAATTTATTTATCCGGGTTATTCGAAAACGCATTTTATTAATTTGGTTAGCGATTCGATTAAAAACAAAACCTATACAGATAATAAGGTTCATGTTGAATTTCGCCACAATGCAAACGACGATTATCCATCAATTAATATAAGTGGAATTGTAAGTTTCAATATTAGTAGTATGAAAGCCACAGGTGTAAATAGTGTTGATTTTGTGGTACATACCAACGAATTTGGTAACACTTCAACCAACAGAACCTATAATTTTACCTATAAATACGGTTCTGCTACTGCTGTACCATATTCATCGACTAAACGATTGACTATTCCAACTCGAAAAGCGGTGGTTCGGTAAATTGTTCGTTTAATTTTGCAAAATGAAAGTTCGTCAAATTCGTTTGTACGGGCTTTTATTTTTTATATCAATATATTTTGTACATTTGCAGTTGTTGTTTTTTACAACAATAATTTTTTTTAGCCACAAAAGAGCACAAAAGAACACAAAAGGAAAATTACAATTATATAAGTTAGTATTTTATTGACTTCCCTTAACCTCGGTCAGTTGACGGACAAACTCTAAAGGGGAACAGAGATTAGTATTGATTGACTGCCACTAACCCCTCCCGCTATTGGCGGGAGGGGCTTGGGGCGGAATTACATACAAAATTAGCTTGACTGATGGTCGAAGTCCAATTATTTATTATTCAAAAAAATACACAATATAAACAATATTATTTTATGAAAAAATTAGAACCGATTGCTTTGTGGACTTATTTCCACGAAATAACACAAATTCCACGTCCTTCGAAAAAGGAAGAAAAGATTATAGCTTATCTCAAAGCATTTAGCGAAACGCATCAATTAGAATATAAAATTGATGGAGCCGGTAATGTGTTGATTTGCAAGCCTGCAACTCCCGGTTACGAAAATGCTAAACGCATTATTATGCAAGGACACACTGATATGGTGTGCGAAAAAAACAACGATACGGTGTTCAATTTCGATACCGACCCTATCCAAACTTATATTGAAGATGATTGGGTAAAAGCTCGTGGAACAACGCTTGGGGGAGATAATGGTATTGGAGTAGCCATGATGTTGGCAGTGCTAAGTGCTACAAATTTGAAACATCCTGCATTGGAATGTTTATTTACAAGCGACGAAGAAACGGGTCTCACAGGTGCTTTTGCTTTGGATAACAAGCTTTTACATGGCGAGGTGCTTATCAATCTCGATTCGGAAGACGATGGCGTTATTTTTATTGGTTGTGCTGGTGGAGTCGATTCTACTGCTACACTTGCTTACAGCGAAGTAAATTCCCCTGAAGGTTATTTTGCGTTTACAGTATCCGTAAATGGCTTGAAAGGTGGGCATTCGGGTGACGATATTCACCGCGGTAGGGGCAATGCAAATAAAATTCTCAATCGTTATCTTTGGAACATCAATCGGAAAACAGATTTACACCTGCATGCTTTTAATGGTGGAAATCTCCGCAATGCCATTGCTCGCGAAGCTACGGCTACAGTATCGGTGCCATGGTCGGAAAAGGAAAATGTACGTGTAGAACTCAATCATTATATTGCTGACTTAGAAAATGAATTTGGCGAAGCCGAACCAGCTATGAAGCTTACACTCGAATCGGAAAAATTGCCCGAAAAGGCTATTACGAAAGTAACTTCCGATAAATTGTTGCATGCTTTATATGCCTGTCCGCATGGTGTGGTGGCTATGAGTAAAGATATGCCTGAGTTGGTTGAAACATCTACCAATTTGGCATCGGTAAAAATGAAACCTGATAATCAAATTCTTATTACTACCAGTCAGCGAAGTTCAGTTGAAAGTGCAAAATACGACATTGCCAATCAGGTAGAGACTGTATTTCTCTTGGCAGGTGCCAAAGTTACTCATGGCGATGGTTATCCGGGCTGGAAACCCAATATCAAATCGGATATACTGAAAATTGCTGAAGCGAGTTATACGAAATTATTTCATGAAAAAGCACAGGTTAAAGCCATTCACGCTGGTTTAGAATGTGGCCTTTTTCTCGAAAAATATCCCCATTTAGATATGATTTCTATCGGACCTCAAATGGCTGGCGTACATTCGCCCGACGAACGATTGAGTATAAGCTCCACACAAAAATGCTGGAAATGGTTAGTGGATATTTTACAAACATCAATGTAACTGAAGTGATAGCCTCCCCAAAAGTGAGGCTATCTCTTTTTTTATCGCCTTATTCTTTATAATTTGGTTAAATTTAATTACTTTTGCACACCAATTTATTAGTTAGAACGCAAAATCACTATCAGAATATAATATTCTGAATTGAATCTGAAAAATACACATTAGCACATGCCACAAACATCACAGCGCGGACAATCGATGCCCGAATCGCCTATTCGTAAATTAGTACCTTTATCGGACAAAGCAAAAGCTCGAGGAATAAAAGTATATCACTTAAATATTGGTCAACCCGACCTCAAAACGCCTCAGGAAGCGTTGGATGCCATTCGTAATATCGACCGCACAGTGCTCGAATATAGCCCAAGCGATGGTATTAAAAGCTTAAAAAGTAAATTGGCTGCTTATTATCATACCTTTAATATTGACGTTACCGAGCAAGATATTATTATCACTACGGGTGGGTCGGAAGCTGTAAACTTTGCGTTTATGAGCTGTCTCGATCCGGGTGATGAGATTATTGTTCCCGAACCTGCTTATGCCAACTATACTGCTTTTGCTATTGCTGCCGGAGCAGTTGTGAAACCTGTAGTTTCGAGCATCGAAGAGGGCTTTGCGCTACCTCATGTAGACCGCTTCGAAGAGATGATTACCCCAAAAACAAAGGGTATTTTGATTTGTAACCCCAATAATCCAACGGGTTACCTCTACACACGTTCCGAAATGAATAAAATTCGTGATTTGGTAAAAAAATACGACTTGTATTTGTTTTCCGACGAAGTTTATCGCGAATTTTGCTACACGGGAGCTCCTTATATTTCAGCATTTCACTTAGATGGAATTGAAGATAATGTGGTGCTGATTGATTCTGTTTCGAAACGCTACAGTATGACTGGTGTGCGCATTGGTGCCATTGTAACCAAAAATGTAGAGGTAAAGAAAAACGTTATTAAATTTTGTCAAGCGCGATTAAGTCCGCCTTTGTTGGGTCAAATTGCCTCCGAAGCTGCAATGAATGCTTCGCCCGAATATATGCTTGATACATACAACGAATATGTAGAGCGTCGTAAGTTTTTGATTGATGGTTTGAACCGTATTCCGGGCGTGTATTCGCCCATACCTATGGGAGCGTTTTACACCGTGGCTCGTTTACCAATTGACGATGCCGATGTGTTTTGTGCTTGGCTGCTATCCGATTTCGAGTACGAAGGACACACCGTGATGATGGCGCCTGCTTCGGGCTTTTACACCATTCCCGGAATGGGCAAAGACGAAGTGCGTATAGCGTACGTTCTTGATAAAGATGACCTCAAGCATGCATTAATTGTACTTCAAAAAGCTTTAGAAGTATACCCAGGTAGAAAGAATTGATGTGTTGATGTGATAATGTGTTAATGTGCCCCGATAGCTATCGGGAGTGCTAATTAACTAATCAACTGATGAACTAATCAACCAATTAACTGATGAACAAATTAACTAATCAACCAATGCTTGAGTATTTTATAGCTAAACGAATTCATTTTCAGCAGGGAAGGAAGAATGTTTCCCGACCTGCTGTTCGTATTGCTATTATTGCTATTGCGCTGGGTTTGGCGGTAATGATTATTGCCGTAGGTGTTGTTATTGGTTTCAAACAAGAAATACGCAATAAAATTGTTGGCTTTGGCGGTCATATTCGGATTAGTAATTACGACAGCAACAATACTTTTGAGACAAATCCCATTAATTTCGACCAACATTTTGCCGATTCGTTGGCGTTGATAAATGGCGTGAAGTCTGTGCAACTTTATGCTACAAAGCCTGGGATTATAAAAACGCAAGACGACTTTCAAGGCATAGTGCTCAAAGGCATTGACCGTCATTTTAACTGGACTTTTTTTCGCAGTCAATTAGTCGAAGGCGACACGTTGCAACTCACCGATTCGTTGCAAAACAACATACTAATTTCAAAACATCTTGCCGACATGCTTCGCCTCAAAGTGGGCGATAGCTTTTTTACCTATTTTATTAAAGATCAAATAAAAGCGCGAAAATTTACCATAACAGGAATTTATTCAACCAATTTTATAGAATACGATAAGCTATTTATTCTTACTGATGTGCGCCACATTCAGCGCTTGAGCGGGTGGGAGAGTAGTCAGTATAGTGGATACGAAGTGTTGCTTACCGATTTTGATAAAATGGAAAGTATTGCTAATGAACTTAATTTATATGTACAACAAAGCGTTACCAGCGAAAAAAGTCAACAATACTACGTTCAAACAATAAAAGATCTCACTCCACAGCTTTTTGGATGGCTCGATTTGTTAGACGTTAATGTGTGGGTTATATTGTCGCTAATGCTTGCCGTAGCTGGTTTTAATATGATATCGGGCTTGTTAATCTTAATTTTGGAGCGTACCAATATGATTGGTATTCTGAAATCGGTGGGGGCTACTAATTGGTCTGTACGAAAGATTTTTTTGTATTATGCCGTTTTTCTTATCGGAAAAGGCATGTTGTGGGGCAATGTTATTGGACTGTCATTCTGTGCATTGCAATACTTCACTCATATTCTACCACTCGACCCCGAAGCGTATTATGTGCCGTATGTGCCAATAGTTTTTAATTGGACTTATCTTTTTTTGCTTAATGTGGGTACATTTGCTGCTTCTATTTTAATGATGATAGCGCCATCCTATCTCATTTCTAAAATTTCACCGGCCAAAATTATACGTTACGAATAAAGATTGGGATTTTGTACACAAAGATTTTGTTCAAAGATTTTTTGTCCACTGATTATGCTGATTTGCACAGATAAGAAATATTTTTTGTCCACAGATATACCTGTCCATACCGACGAAAGGTTATGGTCGCTCAACGTGTACAAATCACCCACAGCACCTTTCACATTTCGGGAAAAAAGCACACAGCCAATCCATTCGGACTGGGGTTTCCGGATCAAGTCAAAAAGTTGGGGGGCATTGAAACTTACGCATAGATATTTGGGTTTCCGCAGTTTTTCGAACTTCTTACCATTGGTAATCGGAACATGACTTTGTTTTAAAAACTGAACTATATAGAAAATACCTACTAATAGTGATTGTTTTGAAATTGTATCTTAATCATAAATTTGTAATTTTGCAGCATAATTAATAGATGGTAAAATGATGTCCAAATTCAAACATACTTTCCAACATATTTTAGGTGCGCTATTGCTCACTTTGTTTGTTGGTTATTTTGTTGGAACTGCATTTTTTTTACATAAACATATTGTCGATGGTAAAATAATTGTTCATTCGCATCCTTTTTCCTCCACTGAACAGCATTCGCATAGTAGTAATGTGTTGAATTTTTTACAACAAATTTCTCATTTCGAGTCCAAAACACTTACATCTGTTTTATTGATTTTTGCTTACTTACAATTAATTCAGGTTTTATTTAATTACTACAAACAGCCCGATTTAATTTCTAATTTTCACTCTCTAAGCTACTTACGCCCTCCACCTACCGTAAAATAATTTAGTTTTTCAAATTCTATTTTTTTTTATGACATAGTTTTAGCTATGCATAAACTTCACTTATTTTTCTGAAAATAATTTCAGGATTTAAGGAATTATTTTTTCAAACACAAACTAAATATTTATGAATCGAATAGTAAATTTATTCCTTCTGACTTTTATATATTTTCCATTATCGTTTTCGCAACTCAATTACAAATACACCGACAATATTGGTACGTCTGGTGTTAAAGAAAAAATGACCGATGCCAATATTAGCGGTCATACAGTTGATAAAGCTACCGGCGACCACGTTAGTTTCATAACGATAACTTTACGTGGAACAACTCTTGGGGCTTCTACCGATGCCACAGGGCACTATTTTCTTAAAAATTTGCCCGAAGGAAATTATATCATTGTAGCATCGGCTATTGGCTATAAAACTATCGAAAAGCAAATAAAATTGCTTAAAGGTAAAACCATTGAAGTTAATTTTGAAATGGAAGAAGATGCGATTATGCTCGATAATGTAGTTGTTTCGGCCAACCGCAACGAAACCAAGCGCCGCGAAACACCGAATATTGTAAATGTACTTTCGTCGAAACTTTTCGAATCCACCAATTCGGTATGTTTAGCACAAGGGCTGAATTTTCAACCCGGCTTGCGTGTAGAGAATAATTGCCAGAATTGTGGATTTCAGCAGGTGCGTATCAATGGTCTGGAAGGTCCTTACTCACAGATTCTGATTGATAGTCGCCCTATTTTCAGTGCGTTAGCCGGAGTGTATGGAATTGAGCAAATTCCGGTAAATATGATAGAACGTGTGGAAGTTGTTCGGGGTGGTGGCTCAGCTCTATTTGGCTCAAACGCCATTGCAGGAACAATCAATATTCTTACCAAAGAGCCCTTAAATAATTCGCTCACAGTAAGTAACAATACAATGATGATAAATGGAACAAAATCGGACATTAATACTTCAGTCAATGCAGCCTTGGTATCGGACGATTACAAAACAGGAGTAACTATTTATGGCTCAACTCGCCAGCGCGAAGGTTGGGATGCCAACGGTGATGGATTTACCGAAATTGGTTTACTTAATGCAAAAAATATTGGCTTGCGTTCGTATTTCAAAACCGGAATGCAAAGTAAAATAACGCTTGAATATCATAATTTGGGTGAATTCCGTAGGGGTGGTAATAAACTCGATTTACCGGCACACGAAGCCGATATTACAGAGCAAACCGAGCATAATTTTAATAGTGGAAGTTTGAAGTGGGATTTTTTCACACCCGACAATAAACACCGCTTTAACGCTTATACCTCGGCGCAGAAAACCGACCGTAAGAGTTATTATGGGGTAGGACAGGACCCCAATGCTTATGGGTTAACGAACGATATTGCTTTTGTAGCCGGAATGCAATATGCTTTGTCGATAGATAAATTACTGTTTATGCCTGCCGATTTTACAGCCGGAGCCGAATATAGTTACAATAAATTAGTTGATACACAATTAGCTTACGACCGCGATATTAATCAGATGGTAAATATTAAAAGTATTTTTGCTCAAAACGAGTGGAAAAACAAAAAGCTGAGTATATTGCTCGGCATGCGTTTCGATACACATAATCTGATTGTAAAGCCCATTTACAGTCCGCGTATGAACCTGCGTTACAATCCCTTTGAATGGGTGAATCTGCGAGCCAGTTATGCCGCCGGATTTCGTGCGCCACAAGCTTTCGATGAGGATTTACACATAACTGCTGTTGGTGGCGAGGTGCAATTAATTTTAAAAGACCCGCTTGTGGAATTACGTCCGGAGCACTCGGATAGTTATAGCTTTTCGGCCGATTTTTACAAACAATTCGGTAATGTGCAAACAAATTTTTTAGTCGAAGGTTTTTACACCGATATTAGAGATGTGTTTTATTTGGACGAACACGGAATTGATTCACAAGGAAATACGCTACTTGTTCGACGAAATGGTTCGGGAGCTGTTGTAAAAGGCATTAACCTCGAAGCTAAAATAGTTCCTTCGGCAAAAATGAACTTTCAGGGTGGGTTTACCATGCAGCAAAGCCTCTATAAAGTAGCCCAAACATGGAGCGAGAATCCAAATTTAGCTGCAACACGTCAGATGTTTCGTTCACCAAATAACTATGGATACTTAACCTTATCGTTTTTGCCTGTTAAAGCGCTTGGCATCTCACTTAATGGAACTTACACGGGAAGTATGTTAATGCAGCATTATGGTGTAAATGTAACTGATGATGTGGAAATATGGACTCCAACGTTTTTCGATTTATCAATCAAAATAGCGTACAATTTTAATGTTACTACTTCGAGTAAATTACAGTTAAATGCAGGGATTCAAAATATATTTAATAGCTATCAAACTGATTTTGACAAAGGTGAAACACGTGATGCCGGCTATATTTACGGGCCTTCGTTGCCCCGCTCGTTTTTTGTAGGGTTGAAGTTTAATTTATGAAATTTTCTGTGCTGTCGGTAATAATTCTTTTACTGACAGCGCAGTAAAACTAAATGTCAGTTTCATCATTTACCATCATCTTTGCCGCTTTTCGAGCTGTGCCGGGTTCACCGAGTTTTGCTTTTATCAAATCGTAATCGGCAAGCATCACGGCTTTATAGGCTTTGTCGTTCAGTAAGAGTTCAATTTCGGCTTGTACGTTTTCGACCGTAAATTTGTGTGCAATAAGCTCTTTTACCGTTTCGCGTTCTGAAATAAGATTAACGAGCGAAATGTATTTTATTTTTAGCACTATATTTTTTGCCCAATAGGCTAATCTGCCTAATATAACATAATAAACCACCACTTGAGGTGTGCCAATCAATGCTGTTTCGAGTGTTGCCGTTCCCGAATTGACCACTGCGGCCGAAGCGTGTTGCACTAATTCGTAGGTCTGACCAAAAATTACCGGTATATCGTTCGAATTTAATGTTTTGGTGTAAAAATTGTCTTCGATGCCTGGTGCGCCTGCAATAATTACCTGATAATCTTTGAATTGCGATGCTGCTTTAAGCATTCGTGGTAGACAAGCAGCAATTTCCTGTTTGCGACTTCCTGCCAAAAGAGCTAAAATGGGTTTAGGTGTCAGGTAGTTTTTGGTACAAAATGCTTCGAACGATTGGTTTTGAAGCGGACGATTGGCAATTGAATCCACCGTTGGGTTTCCCACGTAATCGACCTTATAATTATGTTTTTGGTAAAACTCGGTTTCGAACGGAAATATAGTGAAAACTTTGTCGATATATTTTTTTATGTCTTTGATGCGGTACTCTTTCCAAGCCCATATTTTTGGTGGAATGTAATAATAAATAGGTAGTTGAGATGTTTCTTTGACGTGTTTTGCAATGCGAAGATTAAAACCAGGATAATCAACCAGTATTAATTTGTCCGGTTTAAAATCATCAATTGCCGCTTTGCACAGTTCAATATTGGCCAGAATAGTTTTGAGATTTTTAAAAACAGCCCAAAAACCCATAAAAGCCATGTCGCGATAATGTTTAATCATTTTTCCGCCCACAGCTTGCATTAAGTCGCCACCCAAAAAACAGAATTTTGCTTTGTGGTCTACTTTTAATATTTCCCGCATCAAATTCGAAGCATGTAAATCGCCCGAAGCTTCGCCGGCAATTAGAAAATAGCGCATTCTATTTAGTTTATAAAGTTTATAAGGTTGTAAGGTTAATACCAACCAATTTTTGCAAATCCATATTTTTGAGAAAAAATAATAGGCATCAAAAGCAATGGAAAAACCACTACAGCTCCAAGTAGTACAAACGGTGATACATGCTGCATAAATTCGAATATAAATGCAAACAATCCGGTATAAAAACCCAACACCAAAGTCAGTGAAGTACCCAAAGCTGCCATTATCAGCACAATCCATTGTTTGTCGCGGGTTTCGGGCAATCGGTTTATAACCTTTCTACTAAAACCATAATCCGCAATCTCTTTTTTATTTTCGGCAAAAAAATCCGATATTAAATCTTTATTTTCCATAACCTGCATTTGTTAAATACGTATTCATTTTTTCTTTTCCTTTTAAAATATAGGTTTTAACAGTTCCCAAAGGGCAATTCATAATTTTTGCTATCTCGGGGTGGGTTTTATCTTCCATATAAAAAAGTAATATTGCCGTTTGCTCTTCTTTACGAAGCTTTGCCAAAGCTGTATAAATATCAGCCTTTTCGGGCGAATAATCATTTTGTGTTTGATACATTCGGTCAATTTCGCCGGTATCTATGTCGGCATACAATTTTCGCGAACGTACAGTATCGTAATACACGTTGTAAGCAATTCGGTACAGCCATGTCGAAAATCCGGCTAACCCTTTGAACGAAGCCATGTTTAACCACGCTTTGATAAAAGTTTCCTGTGCCAAATCGTCGCTCAACTGGCCATCGCCCATAGTCAGGTTTAGAAAAAACCTGCGTATGGACGACTGATACTTACAGGTAAGTTTATCGAAAGCCGATTTATCGCCAAAAAGCGCTACCTGTGTTGCCCAGCGGAGATCATCCGTTTTGCTCATTATTATTTTTTGGTTTATCCAGAAAATGAACTAACAAATAACCAATGCCTACAAAAGTAGGAATAATTCCGACAATTAGTGCAAAATTATTGCGAATAATTATAAAGTAAATCAATAGTGCCAATCCAACAGCTAACCACAAAATACCTTTTTTTAAATTACTGTTTAACGATTTTTGCAAAGGTTTTTCAAAAAAGTTTTCTGGAAGTGTTTGTCCCATTTCGAGCGACTTGATATACAAATCGTGTTTGCGAATCGATTCTCTACTTCTTTCCCGTCCAATAATCCACATTAATAACAGTACAAAAATAAAAGGCATAATAGCAATTATAACTATGCCAAAACTATTCAAAGGCATGTCGTTTCGTCCACTTGCAATGATTCGTTCCAATTCAAGATTAGATTCTTCTCGTTTTAAATCTAATAGTTGTTCTGCCGAAAGTTTTGAATACAAAATGGAATCTTTTTGAGACTCGTTACCATCGGTTTTAATAATTTTAATTTCTTTATTAATTACCGAATCAATTTTAGCCGGCGCAGCGTTTACTGCTGCAAATAACGCAACAATTGTTGCAACTACCAATAATACAATACGTTTCATACTTATTTTTTTTTAATGAATAAAAATTTGTTTGTTTATTGATTAGACGCAATAAGTGATTCGTTTGGATTTACGATTTGATTTTTTTTTTAATAGTAGGTGAAATTATGTACGAGCCAATAATTAGTTAAGACTAATTGATGCTGCTTTGATAGGAGTTCGGATACTAAACGAAGCATTATTTGTGCCACCAACGCCCATTTCGAAATTGGCATCCGAAACTACTTGTATGGAGAGTTTACCCGTTTTTGTAACTGCTCTTGCCACATATCTAAACGGAAAATAAATTGCTTTTGTTTTTTCCTGAAATAAAAACTTACCGCTTTTATAGTCGGATGTTGATAAAAAAAACGAATCCAAAGTAGCTTTTTCAGGTAATAAAATTCGCGAAATACTATCGGATGATTGATTGATATAAAATGATGTGAGATTATTAGAATAAGCATTTAGCAATAAAAAAAACGAAACAGTATCGCCAACAGTAATGGTATCTAACAATAATTCGTCGGAATCTGAAATGTTTTTAATTTTTAATGTATCTCCATTTTGAAGCTTGGGAAGCGATACAAGTGATAGCTGTGGTGTATAATTGCTTTCGCCGGATAAATCGCACGAAACCTGAGTAAATGCAATCATTACTATAAATATATTGATAAAGCTGATTTTTTTTAAAACTAAAATCATATTGCTTATTTTTAAATGCTACAATAATTCTACTTTAACAGCTTAGCAATTGAAAAATTTTAATGTTGAGACTAAACTATTATACATCTCCTTTAGGGGTTTGGGGCAGACATCATCATCAATCCCGATTAGCTATTGGGGCACATCACCACATCTCCTCCACATCTCCTCCACATCTCCTCCACCTTTCATTTTAGGTACAAAGATAATTAAATTATTAATTATATCATCTTGTAAATCTGCCATTTTTTAACTACTTTTGTGCTCGAAATTCAAAAAATAAATTAAAAGTTAAAAAATGAAACAAGGAAATCCCGCAGTTGTCGGTCTTGCAGGTTTTGGTATGACCACTTTCTTACTTCAGTTACACAATCTTGGTCTTATTGGTTGGGGTCCAGTGCTTGGAATGGGCATTATTTTTGGTGGTTTGGCACAATTAATTGCCGGCTTTCAGGAACAAAAAATGGGTAATAACTTTGGCTATAGTGCCTTTGTATCGTATGGCTCGTTTTGGATTGGTTTAGCCATTATTAAATTGTGCAATCATTTCGAAATTTATCCTTCAACAGGAACTGATGTTGGTTATTATTTAATTGGCTGGACGCTTTATACTGCTATTATGTTTATAGCTTCGTTTAGAGTACATACAGCTATGGTTTTTACTTTTGGAACATTATTACTTGGTTTTATATTATTGGATTTAGAGCACTTTGGTTTTGAGTTTTTAAAACCTGTAGCTGCAGTAGAATTGATAATTTGTGCGTTTGCTGCTTGGTATATGATGGCTGGTATCATTATTAATGATTTAGCCGGAAAAACAGTTTTACCTATGGGTAAAAAGCTTCTATAATAGTAATTTGCCAATTTGCCAATTTGCCAATTTGAAAATGCTATTCAGGAATAATTTAAAATATTAATAAAACGCTTCGGAAAATTCCGAGGCGTTTTTTGTTCGTTTTTGTTTTTATAACGTAATGTATTGATTTACAAACAAACGATTTTTGTATCTTTGTGGGCTTAAAATTTAAACACACAAAAATAATTTTGAAACGTATTCTGACATTCATATTGGCTCTATTGTTGGTATCTACATTTTTAGATGCTCAGGATACTATTGTGAATCAATTTTTGAAAAATTGGAAAATTAAGGATCAGTTTGGAACGGTTGATACGCTTACAAATGATACTGCTCATCTAAACTTTCAAAATAAGAATTATATTGATAATTTTAGCATTGCTAATTCGTTTAACGGCAATTTAGGCTCACCCATTCAATCTAAAGTGTTTGCAGATAGACCTATTGGTTCAGGATTTCTTTTTGCAGATTCGTATTATCCTTATTTACAAACAATTATTTCCAACCGATTTTATAATACTAAAACCCCCTTTAGTACTTTAAAATATACCACAGGGGGGACCAATTACAGAGAATCAGATGATGTTGGATTTTTGTTTACTGCCAATGCCAATAAAAATTTGAATTTTGGAGTTTTAATGGATTATATTTATGCGCGTGGCGAATATAAAAATCAGAGTGTGAAGCGCTTTGCAGGTTCGTTGTTTGGTTCGTATACTGGTAAAAAGTATGCTGCCAGTGGCGTTATTAGTTCTAATAGTTTAAGTAATTTAGAAAATGGTGGAATTACGGATGTTTCGTATATTTTGAATCCACCTTACGGTTACGAAACACCCGAGAATATCCCTGTACGTATTGGTGTAGCAGCGCAATCGTCGTTTAAGCAGTTTCAACTCCATTTCAATCAGCAGTATAGCTTAGGTTTTGAGCGTGAAGTAAAAAAGGTGAAGGATAGTGTTGTAACAGAATTTGTTCCCGTAACCCGATTTATACATACTTTGCAAATTGATAATTTTCAGAAACGTTATTTTGAAAACTCGCCCGAAAAAACTTTTTACAAAAATACCTATTATACGCAAACAAATGATACGGCGGCATTGCAGCGAGTAAGCAATAGGCTGGCAGTAAATTTGGCCGAAGAATTTAATAAATGGATGCGTTTTGGTTTAACAGCTTATATTCATAATGATATAGAACGTTATGTGTATGAGAAAGATAGCTTGTTGAATGATAGCTTATTTACAAATATTAAAATTGGTGGAGTACTTTCCAAGGAAATAGGGCAAAAATTGACTTATCGTATTTCGGGTGAAGTTGGATTAATTGGATACCGGGCAGGTGATGTTTTGTTGTCGGGTGTAATTGGAACGAAATTTAGACTTTGGAAGGATACTATTTCGCTCAAAGCCACTGCTTTTTCAGCCACTGAGGAGCCCGATTTTCATTTACAGCACTATGAATCCAATCACTTTAAATGGAAAAACTCGTTTTCAAAGCTTTTTAAAACGCATATCGGCAGCACTTTTGCTATTCCTACAAAGCAACTTTCGTTGGAAGCGGCTATCGAAAATATCTCTAATCACATTTATTTTGATACGCTTGCTATGCCTGTTCAGTACGATGGAAGTGTTCAGCTATTATCCCTTAAATTTAAAAAAGATTTTAAATTAGGTCGTTTTGGCTTGGATAATACAGTGGTTTATCAGGAAAGTTTAAATGATGTGGTATTACCCTTGCCACAGTTGGCTTTGTATCACAATTTATATTATATTGATAAGTGGTTTAAAGTTTTAAGCATTCAGGCTGGTGCATACATTCGATACCATACGAGTTATTATGCTCCCTCGTATATGCCTGCCACAGGGCAATTCTATAATCAACGTGATATGAAAATTGGAAACTATCCGGTTATGAGTGTATATGCAAATGTTCATTTAAAACGTACCCGCTTTTTTGTTGAATATTACCATATTAATCAGTTGTTTATGAAAGGCGTTTATTATTCAATGCCTAACTATCCAATTAATCCGGCCAGTTTAAAGATGGGTTTAACTTGGAACTTTTACGATTAATTTAATATTTCTATTTTTACAGATTAGAAAGTTTAAGAATTAACTTTCAGAGACTTTACTAATTAACATCCCCTTTAGGGGCTTGGGGCAGTTAAAAATAGTTTGTTTTCTGCCCCTAAATCCCCTAAAGGGGACTTGAAGTTACTTTTGTTTTATTAATTTGATGTTATTTTATTAATCTGTCAAAGTAGAAATTGTATGGAAAAATATTTAAAACCAGCTTTGATTGCAGTTGCCATTATAGCTTTTGTAAGTTTAATAAGTCTAATTTTTAAAGATAAATCGTCGCGTGATATTGATAAAATTATTGAGTCGGGTCGACTTCGCGTGTTGACGGATAATAGTTCGTTGGGCTTTAAAATTGAAAAGGATAGTGTTTATGGTTTTCAGTATGAGCTAATTAAAGCTTTTGCTTCAAAAATTGGTGTGGAACTGGAAATAGCTGAAAATGATGATGTAAACGAATGTATAAACGAACTTACAACAGGAAACTACGATATTGTTACTGCTTTAATTCCAGTAACTAATGAATATAAAGACTTAGTATTGTTTACTAATCCACTTCAAGTAGATAGGCAAATGCTTGTTCAGCGCACAAACGACAGTACAAAATTTATTTCGAAACAGTATCAGCTAGCTAACGATACGATTTATTTGCCAGAGAATTCGCCTTACACTATGTTGATTCGAAACCTTTCGGAGCAAATATCCGATACCGTTTTTGTTTTGGAGTTGAAAAATACAAATACCGATGTGGCTGTAAAAATGGTAGCCGATGGGATATTGTCGTATACAATTTGCCCGGAACGATATGCAAAAAAAATGATAGAAATTTATTCGAATTTAGATATTACGCTTCCTCTTGGTTTTCAGCAATCTACAGCTTGGGTTGTGCCTAAAAACTCGATAAATTTACAAGCGAAATTAAACGAATTTTTGTTCGATTTTGTTGGAAGTGAAGCGTATTGGGAAATTTATCGTAAGTATTTTAAATAATTCAGATTTATAGCACTAAATATTAACAATATGCCATTAAATATACCATTTACATTACCAGCAGTTGATTCGCTTCGCAAAGAAAATATCTTTGTTATGGATTCCGAACGAGCTTCTTCGCAAGAGATACGTCCACTTAAAATACTGCTTTTGAACTTGATGCCGTTAAAAATAACAACTGAAACTGATTTAATTAGGTTATTATCAAACTCGCCACTACAAATTGAACTTGATTTTCTTCACATGGAAAGTCATACTTCGAAAAACACTCCGGTAGAACATTTAATGTCATTCTATAAAACATTTGATGAGGTAAAAGCTAGTAATTATGATGGAATGATAATTACGGGAGCACCCGTTGAGCAGCTACCATTCGAAGAAGTAAACTATTGGAGTGAAATTACTCAAATTTTCGATTGGGCAAAAAGCCATGTTACATCTACTTTTTTTATATGTTGGGCAGCACAAGCAGGGTTGCATCATTATTATGGCATACCAAAGTATCCGTTGAATGAAAAGATGTTTGGTGTGTTCGAACATCGTACTCACAATCCACAAAATCCAATTTTCAGAGGATTCGATGATGTGTTTTATGTACCACACAGCCGATATACCGAAGTTCGGGCCGAAGATATTTTAAAAAATCCGGAACTTACATTATTGTCCGAATCTCCTGAATCGGGAGTATACATGGTTATGGCACGTAACGGTCGCGAGTTTTTCATTACCGGACATTCGGAGTATTCGCCAAATACACTCGATACCGAATATAAACGCGATGTGGCTAAAGGGTTGGATATCCGTTTGCCACAGAATTATTATTTAGAGAATAACCCTGAAAATGAACCAATAGTACGTTGGCGAAGTCATGCCAATTTGCTTTTCACCAATTGGCTTAACTACTTTGTATATCAGGAAACTCCTTACGATTTGAATAATATAAAATAAGGCAGAATCGCTAATTTCTAAAGGGCTAATATTTTTTTAGCCCTTTTGTTTCAGCTTTTGTAGCTTTTTTCAAACTAATTGCTACACCACCTCCGGCAGCCAGTTTTTGATTAAGTACCGTTTTATTTGTTACTACAACACGATTTATGTTGTAAGCCATGGGGTTGTTTTGCCAATGTGCAGTGGGTGCATCGGCATAAATTGTGGCAATATAGGTCGTTTTATCGTCTAAATAATCCAACGCAATAGTTGCTGTACGAGAATTCTCGTCGGTAATAGCACCAATAAACCAATTATCCGAATTTTTTGCTTTGCGTGCTACGGTCATGTAATCGCCCGGCTCAGCTTCGAGGTAGCGCGTATCGTCCCAATCCACAGCCACATCTTTGATAAACTGAAATGCATCTAATCGTTTCGCGTAATTTTCGGGTAGGTCGGCAGCCATTTGTAGCGGACTATACATGGTTACATACAATGCCAACTGTTTAGCTAATGTGGTGTGAACCTGATTGGTGTTTTTGGGGTCGTAATAACTCATTTTTATTTCAAAAATTCCAGGCGTATAATCCATTGGGCCACCCATAAGGCGTGTAAATGGCAAAATAGTTTCGTGTTCGGGTGGGTTACCTGCACTCCAAGCATTAAATTCGTTTCCGCGAGCTGCTTCACACGCCATCCAGTTTGGATAAGTGCGGTGTAATCCTGTTGGACGAACCGATTCGTGCGAGTCAAGCATTATATTGCCGGCAGCCATTTTTTCTGCTACACGAACATAATGATTCACCATCCATTGACCATCATGATGTTCGCCACGCGGAATAATCCAACCAACATAACCTGTTTTTACAGCATCGTAGTCGTATTTTTTCATCAATTCAATGGCTTTGTCGATGCGACGCTCGTAGTTGGTAACCGACGACGAAGTTTCGTGATGCATAATCAGTTTAACGCCTTTACTTTTAGCATATTCGTTGAGTGCTTTTATGTCAAAATCGGGATAAGGCGTTACAAAATCAAACACTTCTTCTTTCCAGTTTCCGGCCCAATCTTCCCAACCTACATTCCAACCTTCGACCAACACACCTTTAAAACCGTGTTCGGAGGCAAAATCAATGTAACGACGTACATTTTTGTTGGATGCACCGTGTTGAGGTAGTGGAGTTAATGCTTTCCAATCGGTATCTTTCAGTTTAATGTTTGGAGCATGCGCATAATCCCACGACATGGTGTTCGGAACATGCATTCCCCACCAAACTCCAATAAATTTTTGCGGTTTAATATAGTCAGTGTTTTCTATTTTACAGGGCTCATTTAGATTTAGAATAGTTTTCGAAGCTAAAATGTCGGTTGCATTATCACTTACTATAACAGTTCGCCAGGGTGTATTGTGAGGCGTTTGCATATAGGCTTTTGTGCCAGTGGCATCGGGTACAAGACTCGACGTTAATACGAAATCTTTTTGGTTGATTATCAATTGCATAGCCGGATAATCAATTAATGCAGCCTCGAATATATTTATATAAAAACCATTATCCGCTTTTAGCATAAGAGGCGATTGAACTGCATTTTTTGCAAAAAATCCGTGTGTGCCAATTCCCGTTCCATCTACTTTCGAAGCGTCTACCTCCGAAAGGCGGGTGGTAGTGTAGGTGTATTCGTTTGTGTCGTAATCGCCCGGAATCCAAAATGCTTTGTGATTGCTGCTGAGCGCAAATTCGGTACATTCGTCCAGCACCTGAAAATAACCTAAGTTGGGTTGTTTGTTGAATTCGTATCGGAATCCAAGCCCATCGTTAAACAGTCGGAAGCGAATTTTCATTGTTCTTTCTGTCTCGGCCTGAAATAGCTCTACCAAAAGTTCGTTGTAGTTATTTCTGATTTCTTTTACTTCGCCCCACACCAGTTTCCATGTTTCGTCGAAGGAAGCTGTTTTTGAACTGTTTAACTTAAAACCATCGAGTAGGGAAGTGGCTTTTTTAAGTTTTAAACCAAGTTTCGAAGGTTTAATTGTTTCGATACATTTATACGAAAGAGAATAAATTGGTTCTCCTTTTTGCGAAACAGAAAAATTTAATGTAAAATTTTTGTCGGGCGATTGTAGTGTTTCTGCCTGAGCAAATTGTATTACAAATATCGTTAAAACGATAAAGTTGAGTTTTCTCATATATGTATTAGATTGATTCAATTAGATTTGATGCAAATGTAATTTATTTTTTATTGTAAACCAAAAATATTTTTATTTGAAATAATTATGTAATTCTACTTTGACAGATTAGATAATTTGAAAATTAACTTTCAGAGATGATACTAATTTACACCTCCGTCAGCTGACGGACTTGGGCATTAAAATAATTGTAAATTTCTGCCCCAAAACCCCTTGTTTATACCGTCCCGAATAGCTATCGGGAATCGGTAGGGCTTAAAGTTACTATCGTCTCGAGAATTTGATGTCGTTATTTTAAAATTAACATTACACTACTTATTATAAGGTACGAATGGGCTTTATTAAATCAATTAATACGTATAATTAGGTATTTTGCTGGGTGTTTATAGGGTGTATCTTTGCATTTATAAATTATCAACTTAAAATTATATTTATCATGAAATTATTTTTTACTTTACTTTTTGTATTACTATCTCTTTTGGGCATTTTTGCACAATCAATTAACAAGAATTCGGTAACTGACTATCAGAATACTGTCGAAAACATACTTTCTTCAGATTCAAAGTTAACTATTGGTGGCTATGGTGAGGTTCATTACAATCAAATAATTGATAAACAAACACGCAATAATGCCCTGTTGGATGCCAATAGAATGGTTTTGTTTTTTGGATATAAATTTTCGAAAAACACTCAATTTGTTACCGAGATAGAGTTGGAGCATGTTACCGAATTGTATGTTGAACAGCTTTTTTTGCAACACAAACTCAATGAATTTGTAAATCTAAAAGCCGGAATCTTGCTCATTCCTATGGGTATACTGAACGAATACCACGAGCCAACCACTTTTAATGGTGTGGAAAGGCCAATGATTGACTCTAAAATTGCACCTACAACTTGGCGTGAAATTGGAATAGGAGCTTCTGGAAATATTTTGCCATTGTCAATTAAATATCAAATATATTTGGTTAACGGTCCTTCGAGTTACGATGGCACTAAAGGATTGCTGAAAGGCTCGGATGGTTTGCGTGGTGGTCGTCAGAAGGGAGCAAAATCGTATATGAGCGCGCCCAATTTTACCGGAAAAATTGAGTATTTTGGCATCAATGGACTTAACATGGGGCTATCGGGTTACATTGGCAATTCGCAAAGTAAGTTGTACGATAAATTGGACGAAACCAACACGGCACTGACACTAAAAGCAGACTCGTCGGTTGTAGGCATTTCGATGATAGGCGCTGATGCCCGCTACAATCGGAAAGGTTTAGAATTGCGTGGTCAATTTTACTATACAATGCTTTCGAATACAGCTAAATATAATACGTTTACCCGAACGGGAATAAAACAAAACGACCTGGGGAATAGTATGATGGGATATTATGTAGAAGCGGGCTATAATATTTTTCGTTTTTTAGAAAAGTCGAAAATGGAATTAGTACCTTTTGTACGCTATCAGAACTATAATTTGCACAATACCGTAAATGCAAATACAACTGTGAATAATGCTTATATTGCTACCATTTTTACAACTGGGTTAACTTTAAAATTGGCAAAAGGAGCGGTGGTTAAAACTGATTTGGATTTTACCAAAACAAAAGCAGCAAGTGCTCCAACTCTTACATTTAATGCCGGAATAGGCGTAACATTCTAATGAAAATGAAACTATTTTTAAATTTATTTTTTGTTTTAGTAAGTGCTGGAGTCGCGATTAATGCTACTCCTCCAACTAATATTGATAAGGCATTGAGTGCCGAAATTAAGAAACAATTTAGTAAAGCCGATTATTCGGTAGTGCCTATTGCTGTACCCGAAAAATACAAAGTGGCAGGACAGTTTTATTTACTGAATTCTACTTCAAACCCTCAAATTAAATATGCTTACTTTGGAAGGGTTGTTACCGACCGATCGGGAAATAGAGGTGGGAGCGAAGGGGCAGATTTTTTGGATTATGTAGCCTTTTATTCCCCAACATTCAGTGTTCAAAAAGTAAAAGTTGTTCGTTTTAGTAGCGAACATGGAGCCGGAGTTTGTTCGGCAGGCTGGCTAAAACAGTTCGTGGGTCTTGCACCGGGCAAAATGTTAACAGTGGGAAAAAATGTGAATGCTATTTCGGGAGCAACAGCCACCGTGAATTTATTTACATTCGATATTCAATCTAAAACTTATATTTTAAAAGAAATTGAAGGCGGACGAAAATAACCTATTTTTTAGTTCGAAAATGCCATGCTAACGCAATCCAGCCGGCTATAAAAGCAACTCCACCAAAAGGTGTAATTGCGCCTAATATTTTTATTCCCGTAATAGCCAGCAAATAAAGCGAACCCGAAAACAAAAATATTCCTGCAATAAACAGATAACCAGCCCATTTCAATGCTTTTGATTTGCTCGTTTGCATAAATATTCCTACGGCAAGTAGCGCAAAAGTATGATAAAACTGATATTGTACGCCCGTTTTAAACACCTCCAACATATCGGGAGTGATTATTTTTTTCAAGCCATGAGCACCAAATGCACCAAGTATTACTGCCAACGCACCGCTTATGGCGGCTGTTATAAGAATTCGTTTCATTAATTTTAGTTTGTATGAATTACAACTACATAAACAAAAAAGCCGTAATTATGTTTTTGGTAAACATTCCATGTTATAGCCAGTGGTTATTCTGATTATAAGTCTGGTAATTCGTAATTTGAATTCCGTCCACCTTCATTTGTTTGTTGTAAAATACCTTTCGCAACCAAATCTTTTATATCTCTCAAAGCTGTGTCTGTAGAAGCTTTGGTTATTTTAGCCCATTTTGAAGTTTGCAATTTACCTTCAAATCCATCAAAAAGTTTATTGAGCACCAGTCGTTGTCGTTCGTTTATGACAGTATGTTCGTGTAGTTTCCAAAATTCGGCTTTTTTTAGTATTCTTTGAGTAGTGTTTTCCGTTGCAAGCATTGCATTTTTCAAGCAATGTAAAAACCAATCAAGCCATTCAGTAATGTCACCTGCACTGTGTTGTACTTTTTGTAATATCTCGTAGTACTGTTTGCGTTCTATTAAAATTTGGCTTGACATGCTGTAAAAACGTTCACCACTACTTTCGGCTCGAGCAAGCAACATATCTGTTATCGCTCTTCCAATTCTTCCGTTTCCGTCATCAAATGGGTGAATGATGATAAACCAAAAATGAGCAATAGCAGCTTTCAATACAGGGTCATGTGCGTTGTCGTTGTTGAGCCAATCCAAAAAACTGTCCATTTCTGCTTTTACAAGTTCGGGGGATACGGCTTGATAATGAACTTTTTCTTTGCCCATTGCACCAGAAACAACTTGCATATCGCCAGTTCGGTATCTTCCTACTTCTATTTTGTATGGCCCGCTGTATCCTGTGGGAAAAAGTGCTGCGTGCCAGCCGAACAAACGTTTTTCTGTTAAAGGTGAGTTATAGCGCTGGGTGGCATCAAGCATCATTTCAACAACACCTTCTATGTGTCGGTTACTTGGTAACAATCCTGCGATGTTAATGCCTAAACGTCTTGCAATAGACGAACGCACCTGTTCGTAATTAAGTGATTCGCCTTCGATTTCCGATGATTTTACTACGTCTAATGTTAAAGCCGTAAGCGTGGCCTCTTCTTTGTCAGAAAAGCCCATTGCGTTCATTTGGCCAATGATTCTGCCTTGCATATGTCGTACTTCACCAAATACAATATTTATAACTTTGTCTTGCCACGCAAAATCTGTCCAGTTTTTATGTTCATAGATATATTTTTTCATTTCTCTAAATTAATTATGCGGCAAATATACAAATTATTCACCGCAATTATGCGGTATTGGTTTATTTTTTTCACCGCAATGAATTGTGAGTCAAATAAGATACCCCGCTCACTGTAGCCATCCAGAGGTTTCACCTATGGTTAATCACATTCAACCCTTTCAGGATTTTTCTTATTCACAAACTTACACATAGTTTTATTTTTTTCAAGCCAACTGCGAAGCAGTTAAACCTGCCTGCCGCAGGCAGGTATGAATAACCATGTGTGAAACGCATGGATGTACAAAACTCACCCCAACTATCCGAACCCCGAAGGGGTTCAATACACATAAAGTCTGGTTAAAAACTTGTCCGTCCACTGACGGATTAAAGTTCCCACTTTTAATATTATATTTGATATAATTTGCAAATCAGAGCTTTGCTTTTTGCCGGACGTAGGCGGAGCCAACGCCCAGCCCCAGCGCGAGTTTTTACGCTACGATGAGCAAGGGCTGTTTATTCATAAATAGTTAGCTTTCTCTCATATTCAACTTTCGGCTCGCTTGCCAAAAACATTTCGAGTTGACTTTTATCGTCAATTCCGCCAAGCTTCTTTTTATAAGTCCCGAAAATTTGAGGATTTTCAATTTCTAATTTTCTGTTTTTAGATATTGTCAGAAATTCTTCTTCTCTGTCTATGCCGAGAAATCTTCTGTTAACAAGATTTGCTGCTATTCCAGTTGTACTACTTCCTGTAAATGGGTCTAAAACCCAAGAGTTTTTCTGTGTTGAAGCAAGAATAATTCGTGTAAGTAATGCTAAAGGCTTTTGTGTTGGGTGTTTTCCGCATGATTTTTCCCAAGGAGCAATAGCAGGTAAATTCCAAACGTCTTTCATTTGAGTTCCGCCATTAATTTCCTTCATTAAGTCATAATTGTAATAATGTGAGGATTTTTTTGATTTTCGAGCCCAAATAATAAATTCTGTTGAATGTGTGAAGTATCTGCACGAAAGATTTGGCGGAGGGTTAGTTTTTGCCCAAGTAATGCAGTTTAAAATTTTAAATCCTAATTCTGTTAGCATTTGAGCAACAGAAAAAATGTTGTGAAAAGTACCACTTATCCAAATTGTACCATTATCGGTAAGGTGGTTTTGACAAGCTTTAAGCCAATTGTAGTTAAATTCGTTGTCTTTTTCAAATCCTTGCGATTTGTCCCAATCTCCTTTGTTTACACTCACCATTTTTCCGCTCTGCACAGAAATTCCATCGTTTGAAAGAAAATATGGAGGATCGGCAAAAATCATATCGAACTTAAAATCAAATTGATTTAAGAGTTCGATACAATCACCTTTCAAAAGAGTGAAGGCTTTGTCTGTAGATTTATAAAATGGAGTTTCCACATTATTTATTTTTCTCTATAGTATTGATTTACACCGTCAAGGTAGCCTTTTGCATAAGCTGCGTGAGGGCTTTTGTGTCTTTGGGCTTGAGCCTGACTTTCTTCTAATGATTCTAATAAATCACCTAGATTTATTTTTTCATCAAGATTATATCCGGCTGTAAATCCATGTTCATAAGCACAGGCTGCACATTTATGTCTGCCTTTGCCACCTTGATCCGTTGGAAGTGTGTTCATTATTTCTTGAACTGCTGAATGATCTTTACTACATGCCATATATTTGTAATTTAAAAGGTTATTATCACTTCTACTTTAATTTTCTCTATAAAATTTTCTAATGTTGTCAAGTTGTAAACACTTGGAATAATTGAAAATGCTTGTTCTAACTTGTTTTTTGCTGATTTCCAACCTTGACCATCTGTTATCCAAACAAATTCATAATTTGGATATTTGTTTATTTTAGGTGCTACTTCTGAATAAGCACGAGCTACTTCATTAAGTTTTGAACCTCCACCATTGTAAAAATTTGTTTCAATTAGATATGTTTTGGTTCGTGTTTTAATGACAAAATCAAATCTCTTTAAATCAGCACCTAAACTTGTAATATCAATAAATTCTGAACTATTGACTTCCTTTTTGTAGAATATATTTGCATTGTCAAACAGAAGTGAAACTGCTTTTGACATGTTTTCGCCACCTCGATTTTTTCTTGCATTTGTGTCTAAACCAACTTCAACCCCAAATACATAGTCTACAAGATTTGTAATGTTTTTGTTTCTGAAGATATCACCTAAACCTGTTTCTTCGATAAATTCAAATAATTTCTCTGGAGAAGTAAAATAGGAGTCAAGCAAAACAATTTCACCATCGCGATTAAATGTTTTAGCATTTTTGTTTTTTCTAACTGCAATAAGTATGTCTAATACTTCAAATACTTTTGAATTTTCTTCAAATAATTCTTTGATTGCAGTATACAAATCATCTTTCCCAATTAAGTAATTGAGCTGGTTTAATTTAATTGAAATTTTTGCGACATTATTTTTGATTTTCTCAAAGTCCGTAAAATAGTCAAGTGTAGCATTTGATTCACTTAACTGTGACATGAATGTATTAAATTGCTCTGACATACCTGATTTCTTCTTTTTGTTGGTTTGTTATTAACAATTCTGTTAGTTTACCTCTTTTCTCAGCGTTTGCATTAACCATTCTAGTTGCGAAAACACGTTTTATCTCAAACTGATT
>CAMDNO010000030.1 GCA_945902955.1 Porphyromonas cangingivalis | reverse complement strand
CTATTGTGGTCTAAAATTTGTTTTTTCTTTGTTTTCTATTGTGTCTATTGTGGTTTACTATTAGTTGTGTTCAATTTTAGTAAAGTAGAATTATTTAGAATTTAGAAACAGAATATTAACCTTACTATAAAAAATAAATTTAGATCTTTGTCAGTCTTAATTGTTGTCTGAAAAATTGTATATGAATAGTATATCTGTTTTTTAATGGTGCACTTAGTTTGCAAATAATTTTACAATAAATAATCTAGGTTACTTATAATTTGTAAAATGAAATACTTCTAATTTGTAAAGTGAAATGCTTCTAATTTGTAAAGTAAAAATCTCATAATAGTAAATTGTACATAGTTAAATAGTCAATTCTTCTTTATTTAATCAACATTTTATTTGTATTAATTTCTTTACTCGGATAAGGATAAATGTAGTTTTCGGAGCTTGGCAATACGGCATTTGCTTGCATCGAGCTGCTACCTTTGGCGGGTATCGTTTGAAGGGTTCGAAGAAGGTCGTTGGAGCGAAAACCTTCGCCTAAAAGTTCTATTCTGCGTTCGGTAAGTATGGTATTTACAAGCAAATCTTTGGTGGCTATTGGGGCATTGTCGAATACATAACTTGTATCCGAACGTTTCCGGATTGTTTTCAATAGTTCGGTGGCAAGCTCCAAATTGTTGGTGCGCGCTGCTGCTTCGGCATAATTCAACAGTACTTCGGCATAGCGAATTACGGGAATAAAATCGATGTATGGCGTTGCTTTTGCATATTTTTTTAAGTAGAATTTGCCATTGTCGCTGCGCAAAAATTGCCGACGTAAATCTTCGTTTCGCCAACTTGATTCGCCCAAAATTCCTGCCGGATTAAGATAGTATTCCGAGTTTCCGTTATACACATAGCCCAAAGCCGATTGTCCGGAGTATGAATCTGTGGCGGTCATTGGCATCGAAAAAATGGATTCGGAAGTGCTGTAATCCGACGAAAACACAGTTGTAATGTCTTGCAATTGATGTTTTACTCCCGAAATCGACGAAAATGGCGCTGTGGTTTGTACTACAATTTTTTGTGCCTCTTCTTTCACTTTGTTGTAATTGCCGATATTTAAATACACGCGTGTTTTCAGCGCAATAGCGGTATTTTGATGTGCCCGTGTGGTATTGAGCAAAGCCGTAGCGTATTTTTGTGGCAAATTAGCTTCTGCATTTTCCAAATCCAAAAGAATTTGTTTGTAAATATCGGCTACTGTACTGCATGCCAAATTGTTATCATTCGACGAAGTTTCGGCTTTCAGGCGTAATGGGATAGCTTTCGAACTGCCATTATTTTCGTTGTATGGTCGTGCATAAATTGTAACCATGGAATAGTAACACAAGGCACGAACAAAATGTGCTTCGGCTAAGTAGTTGTTTTTCAATGAATCAGAAATAATTCCTGTGGTTTTTTCGAGCCCATCTATTAGTATATTGGCGTTGTTAATTGTCGAATAGGCGGCAATCCACAAGTTGTTTACATCCATATCACCCGAAGTGGTGCTGTTGTTCCAACTAACGTAACCCGTTATGGGGTTGGCTGTTACATTTATAAATTCTTCGCCACGTACGTCCATTAATAGCAAGTATTTCTGTCCGTATAAATCGGAGCTTTTCAGCGAAGTGTACATACCGTTTACCAAACCAAGAATGCGTTCCGGTGTATCAAAAACCACTTCCGAATTGATGGTTGTTTTGGGTGATAAATTTAAAATATCTTCGCAGGAGGCTATTGTAAACAATGCCAACGTAATTACAATTAATTTAAATATGTATTTCAACATGTCTTTTTCTAATTTTTTTGTGAAATCTCTTAATTTTTAATTCTTAATTCTTAATTTGTTTTCTATTCCTACATCCTCACATTCACTCCAAAAGTTACCGTTCGTCCGAGCCCCACCGAATTTTTTTCGACTCCAGGCGTGAGATTCGAATTTCCATTTGAAGAAGATTCTGGATCGACGCCTTTGTATGATGTAAGCAACAACAAATTAGAGCCTTGCACAAAAAATGATAGGCTTTCTAATTTTAATTTATTTGTAAATTTCGTCGGAATTGTGTAACCCAACGAAAGGTTGTTTAAACGCAAAAAATCCGCTTTTTCGGCATTTTCCGAAATGGGAAAGGCTGCACCGTTGGAAATTTGGTCGCCATATACCACACGCGGAATATCGGTAATTTGTCCTGATGCTGTCCATCTATTGAGCACTTCTGTTGAATTGTTGAGGTAACGCATATCTAACAAACTTCCGCGCGATCCATTCATCACATAATTACCACCGCTATAAACCCAGTCTATTTTCAGATCAATATTTTTATACCTAAAACTATTGTTGAAACCGCCATACCAAACCGGAATGGCATTTCCAACAATTTGATAATCAGCTGAATTAATTGCCGGAGCAGTTTTTCCATCCAAATAAGTCCACTTACTTTCACCCGAAGCTACAACAGCGGAATATTGCACTTTTTCGCCTTTTGCATTTACAAAAATGCGTCTTCCATTTTCGGGATTTACGCCTGCCGTTTTTGCAGCTAATAAGCTTCCTACCGAATATCCAACACGTGTGATATTAGTGGCTTCGGACGAGATATGCGTGTAAGCTACAATGTCGGCATTGCCATCGGCCAAAGCGGTTACTTTATTGGTTACGTGTGAGTAGTTGAACGAAGCGTTCCATTCCAAATTTTTGGTGTTAATTAAAGTCGCATTCAACTCAATTTCGATGCCACGGTTATACATCGAACCCACATTTGCCAATATCACATTGCCCGGAATGCCTTTCGAAGGGGCTTGCGGTGCATTCAACAATAGTCCATCAATATTGTTGTTAAAATATGAAAATCCAATTTGCAGTTTTTCTTTCAACATTCGAGCATCAAAACCGATGTTAGATTGTTTGCTAGTTTCCCACCCCAAAGCTTCGTTACCAGCTTGTGCTATCGAAAAACTGGGTACAGCGCCATAAACCGAAGCATTATATAGGTTTAATGAGCCATAATCGCTAGGTAAATTACCATTGCCAACAATTCCATAACCCGCTCTTAATTTTACAAAATTGAAAATGTCCGACAAAGCTAATTTTCGAAAAAATCCTTCATTTGAAATGACCCAACCTGCCGAAGCGCCACCAAAATTTCCAAATTTTTTACCCATTGCCAATGCCGAATTTCCATCGCGTCGGAAATTTATTGTTAGCAACAATCTATTGTCGAAGTCGTAGTTCAAGCGGCTAAAATACGACACGAAACCCTTCTCTGTGAGTAAATTATCTGATGGCGATAAAATTGACCAGCCGCCTTGGTAATTTTCGAAAAACGGATCGGCAGCATTCGTTGCATTCACTCCCCAGTTCGAAATATTCCTTTTTTGTTGTTCGTAGCCCACCAAAAATCGAAAATGATTTTTATCTATTTCCGTTTGATAATGAAGCAAATTCGACCACAACCAGCTATCTCGTAGTCCATGTGCATTGGTAATGCTACCAACTACATTGTAGCCCGTAGAGCCCAAACGAGCACTATTAAAACTTTCATTTTCGGTATTTATGCGGTCGATGGCATAATTGGTCGTAAAATCAAAATTTTTCATTAAGTGGATGGTAGCCGAAATATTTCCTATAACGTGATCGTTTACAGAAGTATAACGGCTGTTGGCAAATAATGCCAAAGGATTGTAATACCCGTTCGTAATCAGATTATTGCCATTGCTCATACGACCAGTTGATGAAATATTGTAACCGCCTTCGGTATTGTAAGGCGAAACGTTTGGGGGCAACACCATTGCCATGCGAGCAGCTCCAATCAATAAAAAAGTACTATTGCTTAGTGAACCTGTGTTTTGCGCCTGATTGAAGGTGTTGTTGTACGAAAAATTGGCTTTTAAATCTAAAAAGTCAGTTAATTTATGTTCAATATTAAAATAAATTCCTTTTCGTGTAAAATTATTATCAACCAAAAATCCAGCTTGTTTAGCGTAGTTTGCCGATAAATAATAGTTTGTTGAGGCATTTCCACCGGCAATATTAAAATGATGATTTTGCGAAATACCTGTACGATAAACCGATTTGTACCAATCGGTACTTACCACCGAACCATCGGCATTGTAGGATGGAAAAAAGAGTGCTGAAGCCACATTGGCATCATTTTCTTTGCCCGATAGTATTTTTGCATTCCATACCGCCTCATTTTTTATTTGCATATATTGCGTTGCATTCATTACAGCAGGCAATCGCACAGCATCGGTCATAGCAAATCGGTAATTGTACGAAGCAGTAGTTTTGTGCGAATTTCCCTTTTTTGTAGTAATAACAATAACTCCTGCGGCAGCGCGTGATCCATAAATAGCTGTGGAAGCTGCATCTTTTAATATCTCAATGGATTCAATATCAGAAGGATTGATATCTGCCAACGGATTATTAGCTACGTAACTACCTGTGGAAACATCGCCCGTAAAAATGGGAATCCCATTTACAACTATTAGCGGATAAGAGCTCAACGATATGGAATTTACGCCCCGAATTCGGATAACGGGAGCGTTATTTAAAACGCCATTTGGTAGCGAAATATTCGCTCCGGAAGCTTTGCCCGAAAGTGCCTGTTCGAAACTTTGAACGGGTGTGGTTTTGCTATAATCAATTTTTAATTGCGTAGCCGAACCCGTAAAACTACCTTTTGTGGCCGTTTTGTAACCCACAACCAACAATTCGTCCAATTTTACAGAGTCCTGCTGAGCATTTATGTTAGTAAAAAACAACAAAAGGCCAAAAATAATGTGTGTTAAATTTTCTTTCATTTTCAAATTATATCATTTTCAAATTTTCAAATTCACTTCTCCACCACCTTCACTACAAACCGTATCTCTAAATTGTGCAGGGTTCATGCCTGTTTGTTTGCGAAAAGCTTCGATAAATACCGACATCGATTTAAACCCAACATCTGCTGCAATAACATTAATATTATATTTATTTCGACTATCACATTTGTTACTAAATATTTTAACAGCCTCTTCAATGCGGAATTTATTTATTAGTTCGTTAAAGTGTACCTGCTGAGTGCTTAGTGCTCGCGATAGGTATTCGCGATTTGTGCCTAATTCTCGTGCTACAATTTCGGATGTTAATTCTTTGCGTATAAATTGCTTTTCATTTATAAGCCAGTTAGTTAGTTCGTTATATAGCTGAATTTCTTTTTCCTCATCGGTCGATTTTCGATTTATTTTTTTAGAGTTTAGTTGTGCTTGGTATGCCTGGTTTAGCTTACGTTCGTCGTCGATAAGTTGAAGGTTCTTTTTTACAAGCGATTTTAAAACCTGATTGCGCGAAATCATTAACCGATAGGTAGTTAAGCTGTATATTAGTAGAAAAAGAGTAAACACAACTCCGGCAATTATCAGAAATAAATAAAATCGTTTTTCGCCTTTCATTTCTTGCGTTTCACTTTCCGATTTTAATAAATTTACCGTTGCTCTATATACCGTTTCGGAATTTTCGACACTTTTCTTTCCAAGTTTTTCTAAATAAGGCGTTGCTTGGCTCAGGTAGTAATATGCCTTATCATTATGTCCCATTTTTTGATATAGTCCAGCAATATTGCGGTTTGCATCATATTGTAACTGAGAGATGTCCGACATTTTCGAAATTTGAAGTGCCAGCTGGGCATACTGCAAAGCCTGTGGTTCCTTTTTTTCTGCCATAAAAGCTAACGAAATTCCGATACAAGCATTTCCTCGCCTTAAAATATCGGTAATGTAGCCCATTGGTAAATTCAATGTTTTGAGGTAATAATAGCGACAACTGTCATAATTTTGTAACATATATTCAATTTCGCCCTGATTGTTGTAGAGTAGGGCAAGTGCTTGTCTGTCTGTTTTGTCATTAATATAGGCTGCATTTTTATCTGCTAATATCTTTGCCTCGTTGTACTTGCCCTGCATTATCTTCATGGCAATAAGGTTTATTTGAATGTAAAAAAGTTCAATGCTGTCGTTGGCTGCTTCAAGTCCGGCTTTTGCCATTTCGAACCGCTCTGTTGCTTTCGCAAATTCATTTTTCGATGCATAATAGCGACCTAGAATTTTGTGGTTTATGGCTGCACTTTTTCCTAAGCCTGCTTTTTTAAATAAATCGGTGGATTGTGCCAGCCATTCAGTAGCTTTGTTTGTATCTCCGGTAGTGTAGTGAATTCGTGCTAATAATCTTAATGATAGTGCTTTGGCTCGGTCGTCGTAGCTGTCTGCAATAGCTTTCGAAAGTGAAATGTAAGATTGGGGGTAGTTGTTGGAGCGAAAAAGCACTAAACCATTGATGGTATGATACCAAAAGCTCAAGTGCTTGTCTTTTTGTATTGCTAGTGAATCTAATAACTTTAAATTTTGTTGTGCGCTATCAGCCATTCCTAATTCGGTAAATGCGCCTATACGCATAAGTTTTATAATGACTTTTTTGTTGCTTGGTAGGTTGGTCTGTAATAGCGAATTGGCCTTCTCTAATACTTGTTTGTTTTGATTTTCAATAAAAAATAGAACAATAACTGCCTTTGATTCATTGTTTTCATTGCTACTTTTAGTAAAACAACTTAAAAACAAAATTAGCAGAAATATCGACGTCAGTAAACGCATATTGTAAATTGTTTGTAGTATTTGAAAATAGCTTATAAATGAGCGCAATAACTAATCAGTTTACAAATTAATTTGAGAAATTACATTTTTGTTTTAATTAAAAAAAGATATTCGCAAATATAGTTAAATATCTTTGTATTTTTAACAATTGAATCAATTATTTGCATTCAGATGCACTTTTTGTGATTCGAAATAGTCTTTTTGTGTAATGAGATTCTTAAAATTAATTTTTGTAAAATTTGTTTTTTTAATTCAAAATACATTTTTATACTCTAAAAAACCATCTATTTCAAAATAATAATTGTTATTTTGTAACTAATTCCAAAGATTGTTCCTAAAACGTATTTTTTATCCATGAACATTTTTATTAAACAAAAAGCGCTCGAAATAGGATTTGATGCCTGCGGTATAGCAAAAGCAGAAGCCTTAGACGAAGATGCTGAGTTTTTGAAAACATGGTTGGATGCTGGTAACCAGGGCGAAATGCATTATTTGGAACGTAATTTCGAAAAACGTACCAATCCTACTGTCCTTGTACCTGGCACAAAATCGGTTGTGGTGCTTTTGCTCAATTACAATACTGCTCATACCCAACCTTTAGAGGCGCCTCGTATTGCTCGTTATGCACATTCAGCGGTAGATTATCATACAGTTATAAAATCGATGTTGGCAAAGCTTGAATCTGAAATTGTAGAGAAATATGGTGTCGATAGTGTTAATTCGGAATTTCAGCACTCGTTTGTCGATTCTGCACCTATCCTTGAGCGGCGTTGGGCACAGCGTGCCGGACTTGGATGGATTGGTAAACACACTCAACTGATTGCTCCCAATATTGGATCGTATTGTTTTATAGCTATTTTGTTGTTAAACAAAGAGTTGGAGTGTGATTCTCCTATGCCCGATCGATGTGGACGATGCACGCGATGCATTGATGCTTGCCCTACTATTGCCTTAAATGGTCGAAGTTTGGATGCTCGTAAATGTATTTCGTATCAAACAATAGAATATAAAAAACCGGTTGACGAAAATATTCGCCCCAATTTGAGCGGCTTTGCTTTAGGCTGTGATATTTGCGCCGAAGTATGTCCGTGGAATAAAAAGTGGGATAAACCCCACCAAAATGAACTTCTAAAACCAGTAAGTGAAATTTACAGTTTCAAAAAAGTAGATTGGCAAACCTTGAGCAAAGATAGATTTGGTGTAATATTTAAAAATTCAGCAATTAAGCGAGCTGGTTTCGAAAAACTAAAAGATAATATTTTTACGATTGCCCTAAATCCCCTCCCGCCAATAGCGGGATAAATTGCAGGGACTTGAAATTACTAACGATTTGTAAATTAGATGCAATAATAAATAATCTGTCAAAGTAGAATTAACTTTTTTGTTTTATCATTGTTATTATATCATTCTTATAAACTTTAAAAACTTTACAAACTAAAAAAAATATATGTGGAAAATAAATCCTTTTAAATACAGCCGTCGAACGGCTTCCGAAGTGAAAATTGGCTCGTTACTAATGGGTGGCGAATATCCAGTACGAGTGCAATCGATGGCAAATACCGATACCAACGACATCGAAAATTCAGTGGCGCAGGGCGTGAGAATTGTAGAAGCCGGTGCTGATTTGGTGCGTTATACTACGCAAGGTATTCGCGAAGCCGAAAGTGCTAAACTCATTCATGATTTATTACGCTCCAAAGGTTATAAAGCGCCTTTAGTGGCTGATATTCACTTCAATGCCAATGCAGCCGATGTGGCAGCACGCAATGTAGAAAAAGTACGTATCAACCCCGGAAATTACGTAGGTAGCGTTAAAATTGGTGATACCTCCGACTATACCGACGAGGAATTCGAACGCGAATACCAGAAAATTCGCGACCGCTTCATTCCTTTTCTCCAAATTTGTAAAGCCAACAATACTGCTATCCGCATTGGCGTAAATCATGGTTCACTCAGTGAGCGCATGATGAATCGCTATGGTGATACTCCGCAAGGTATGGTGGCTTCGTGTATGGAGTTTTTGGAAATTTGCCGCGAACAAAATTTTCATGATGTTGTGATTTCGATGAAAACTTCCAACACCGTAATGATGGTGCATACCGTACGCTTTTTGGTGGACGAAATGGAGAAAAAGGATTTGCATTATCCTTTACATTTGGGCGTTACCGAAGCTGGCGATGGCGAAGATGGTCGAATCAAATCGTCGGTTGGTATTGGTGCATTATTGCTCGATGGTATTGGCGATACAATACGTGTTTCGCTAAGCGAAGAGCCTGAATATGAGATTCCTGTCGCACGTTTGTTGGTGGAGTATTGCGGAGAACGTGCTCACAAACCTGCTATTCAGGTGGTAGAGAGCGATTTGTGCTCTAAATACGATTATGTACGTCGCAAAACGCATGCTGTTGGTAGTATTGGTGGTGAAAATGTTCCTGTCGTTATTGCTGATAAAGATGGTGGATTTGCTACAATTCCCGACTTTTTACTTAAAGAAAATGTAATTTTAAGCACCGACGGAAACAGCTATCCTGTTTATGAGGCTAATGAGATTGAAAAAATAGTGGAAGATACCACTGTGATTAAGTTTATTAAGCTAAAATACAACGATTTAACACCTGAATTGTTGATTTTTTTGAACGAGAGCACAGATATTGTTATTCTTTTGGAAGCTTCGCAAAATAATGGTGTAACCGAAATGCGTGCATTTTATCATACGCTTCTGAATGCTGGATGCACAGCTCCTGTTGTGCTTTGTAGCATGTATAATGAAGAAAACGTACAACATCTTCAGATTAAAGCTGCTACCGATTTGGGCGTAATGTTAATTGATGGTTTTGGAGATGGGATTTTGCTTCAAAATAATGGTAAAATTACCGTAGAACAAGTTACTTCGGTAGCTTTTGGTATTTTACAAGCGGCTCGTGTACGCGTTACAAAAACCGAGTATATTTCGTGTCCAAGTTGCGGACGAACCATGTTTAACTTGCAAACAGTTATAGCGCGCATCAAAGCGCGTACATCGCACCTCAAAGGCTTGAAAATTGGCATTATGGGCTGCATAGTAAATGGTCCGGGTGAAATGGCCGATTCAGATTATGGCTATGTAGGAGCTGGTCGTGGTAAAATTAGTTTATATAAAAAGAAAGAATGTGTTGAACGAAATATTCCTGAAGATGAAGCAGTAGATAAATTAATCGATTTAATAAAAAAGCATGGCGACTGGCATGAATAGCTACTCTTTCTCTTCTCCCGACTGGGCTTGTGGTAAGGTCTAAAATTCTTAAAAAAATGCAGCAAATTAATTTTTTGTTGCATTTTTTTTAACTCAATAGAACAATTTCGTATCAAACGTGTTGTAATTAGTACACAAACAAACTAATTTCAATTAAAATAGAATTTTAACAGAAAAAATATGAGAAAAGCGATATTTCTATTCAGTTTTCTACTAATGACAATTTTTATATTTGCCCAGAAAGGAACTATCAAGGGCAAGGTGTTAAATGCTAAAAGCAACGAGCCGCTTGAGTTTGCCAATATCATTATTCAAGGTACACTTATTGGTTCTACTTCCGACCTCGATGGGAACTTTATTTTTACAGGTGTCGACCCCGGATTTGTACGCTTAGTTGTAAGCTCCGTAGGTTTCGAAACTACTGTTTCGAGTGAAGTGCAGGTGCAAGGAAATCAAACTTCGTTTGTAGATGTTTCTGTTCCCGAAGCGGCATTTGCAATTCAAGAAGTGGTTGTTCGCAAAAATATTAATATTAAGCGAATTGAAAGTCCGATTTCGGTTTTATCCATTGGCGTTCAGGAAATTGAGAAAAGCGCCGGTGCTAACCGCGATGTATCGAAAGTGGTGCAGGCACTTCCAGGCGTTGGTGCAACCGACCCTAACCGCAACGACCTGATTGTGCGTGGTGGTGGTCCATCCGAAAACGTTTTTTACCTGGACGGTATCGAAATTCCGGTTATCAATCACTTTGCCACACAAGGAGCTTCAGGAGGAGCTGTGGGTGTTCTCAATCCCGATTTTATTCGCGAAATTAACTTTTATACAGGAGCATTTCCGGCAAGTAGAACCAATGCGCTAAGCTCGGTAATGGAAATTCGCCAGAAAGATGGAAGTAGAGATAGAGTTCATACCAAATTGTCGGTTGGAGCCTCGGATGCTGCACTCACCATTGATGGTCCTTTAAGTAAAAAAACGACTTTTATTGTATCGGCACGTCAATCCTATTTGCAATTTTTATTTAAAGCTATTGGCTTGCCTTTTTTACCCACTTACAACGATTTTCAACTGAAATTAAAATACGAAATTGACAAGAAAAACGAAATTTCATTTATCGGAATTGGAGCTATCGATGATTTAGTACTTAATAAATACGATGACCCTGCTAAGCCTGCCACCGAAAGCCAGAAATACTTGCTGTCGTATTTGCCAATCTACAAACAATGGAATTATACAGTCGGTGCTGTATACAAGCATTTTGAAGATAAGCACATTGACAATTGGATTTTGAGTCGTAATATGTTACGAAATAGTAATTATAAATTTATTGGAAATGACGATAAATTACCCAAAATAACCGCAAACTTAATTTCGGATTATTTGTCCGACGAAGCCGAAAATAAATTACGTTTCGAACGCGACTATCGTAGTTTGCCAGTAAAACTAAAAGTTGGTGCTGGACTTCGCTATTCGCACTACACGAATTATACATACCGAAAAATCTTTGGATTGCCACAGCCATTAGAATACAACACAGAACTAAATCTTTTTGGTTATCAGGCATTTGCACAGGTGTCTGATGAATATTGCGACAATAAATTAAAACTATCTGCAGGGTTAAATGTGGTAGCAAATAACTACAACGATAACATGAAAAATCCGTTGAATCAATTATCGCCCCGAATTTCGGCATCGTATGCTGTAAACGAGCGTTTTGATATTAACGCCAATATTGGTCGTTACGCCATGCAACCTGCTTATACAACCTTAGGATTTAAAGACTCGAACGATGAATTTGTAAATCGTGCTAATTTGAAATATATAGCATCAAATCAATTTATAGCAGGTGTTGAATTTCGTCCGCAAGATAAAATGAGATTAACGGTAGAGGGCTTTTATAAACAATACGAAAACTACCCCATGTCGGTCAGTGATGGTATAAGCATTGCCAGCAAAGGAGGCGATTTTGGACAAATTGGCGATGAGAAAATTACATCTACAGGCAAAGGAAGAGCCTATGGAGTAGAGTTTTTATATAAAATTATGGAGTGGAATAATTTAAATATCACATCCACTTACACCTATTTTAGAAGTGAGTTTACCGATATAAAAGGTGAATATAAACCTTCGTCGTGGGATACACGCCATTTGTTTAATTTGATAGGAAGTTATAAATTTGCAAAAAGTTGGAATGTTGCCGGACGTTGGCGATTTGTGGGTGGTGCTCCTTATACAGGTATAGATTCGATCTCGTATGTTAGAGCAGCTTGGGAAGTTACTAAGCAACCTTATTTGGATAATGCGAATTTCAACTCACAACGTCTACCAAACTCGCATCAATTAGATATTCGTATTGATAAAGAATTTTATTTTAAAAAATGGGTTCTAAATTTTTATGTTGATGTGCAGAATGTCTATAATTTTAAAACACAAGGACGGCCAATTTATACGAATGTTGTACCAAATGGCGACCCTAACAACCCAAGTGATATTCTTCCCGACCCCAAAGGAGATCCTTCTAAACAAGATTTACGTTTGCTTGACTCGTTTGGAGGGAATTTATTACCCACCATTGGTTTAATATTTAAATTATAAAGTTATTAAAGTTATAAAGTTCATAAAGTAGAAAAATATGAGAACAAAAATATTTATTGCATTGCTACTTGTAACAGGTTTTACAATAGCTGGTAAAAAAGTAAAACAAGAAAAATTTTCGGTTGAAAATTATGGTAAAAACAATTCGGGTACTGCTTTGGAAATAAAATTTGAAAAAGGTGCCGAACACAATAATCCGCTTTTTGCGGTTTGGCTTGCCGACGAGGAAGGACATTATATTCAAACACTTTACGTCTCGGAAAGTATTGGAAAAGGCGTTTTTAAACGTATTAATAAATCGAAAGGCCGTTGGATGCCGGGTGAAATTCAACGTCCAGCTGCTTTGCCTTACTGGACTTATCAGCGAAACGAGAAAAATGAAAATGGTGGGGTACTTCCAACTCCTAAAAATCCGGTACCCGATGCTTACACGGGTGCTACACCTCAGGCGTCGTTTGTGTTGAATGTGAAAACCGAACAGCCACTTAATGGTAAATATAAAATAATGGTGGAACTAAACCAAAGTTGGGATTGGAACGAGCATTGGTTTAATGCTCGGTTTATGGACGATAAAGAATACAAAACTTCGTGTCAACCAGCATTGGTGTTTTCGGCAGAAATTTATTCAGACAAAAAAGGAGTAGAAGTGCCGCTCAAAACCATTGGTCATAGTCATTATTCGGGTAAAGATGGAAGTTTGACTACAGATTTAAGCACAATTACAACTGCTTTGAATATTGCAAAAAGTATTACTATAAAAGTATATTGATTTGATTTGATTTGATTGATTTTAAAAGCAAAGGAAATTATTCTATTCGTAGAAATTTCTTTTGCTTTTTATCGTAATTAAATACTTCTCCGGTTTCGATAATATAATACCAACCTAAAATGTCCAATTCGCCATCTTCGTATTTTTTAGCAATGTAAGGGTAGGAGAGGAGATGATTCATCTGTTCCACAATATTGAGTTGTTCTGTCATCCACTCGCGAACGGAGGGATTGACAATTCCTAAATTATTCATTTTCAGTCGAACGTTCTTTGCTAATTCGAGCCATTTGGTAGTGTGTGGTATGCGAGCTGCTGTTTCTTTATCCATAAAAAGGGCATTGCAACCGCCACAGTTTGAATGACCACAAATGAGTATTGTCTTTACATTCAGTATGTTAATAGCATATTCGATAGCTGAAGTTGTAGCTAAGTATTCATCCGATTCGCGGTATAGTGGCACTAAATTGGCAATATTTCGGATTACAAACAACTCGCCTGGTAGCGTTTGAGTAATGAGATTTGGCACTACGCGCGAATCCGAACAGCCTATAAATAAGGTGTGTGGCTGTTGACTACGACCAATTTTCTCGAATAATTCTTGATGTTCCCAAAAATCATTTGCATTAAAATCTTTGACTCCTTCGAATAATGATTGCATAGAATGTCCGTTTTTTCTTACAAAACAAAAAAAGGATTTCAAATGTTCGTTTCTCGAAAAAATTAGTTGTCTATGGTTTAGGCTGTTTTTCGCTCAATTCAATCACTTCGAGGTTTTTTATTTTCTCGCCATCAATCTCGAAACGAATTAGGGTTTGCACTTTGTGAAAACCGTATTTACCCGAAGCTCCGGGGTTAATATACAGTAAATCAAGTGTGCGGTCGTATTGTACTTTAAGTATGTGCGAGTGCCCACATACAAATAATTTAGGAGGTTGACGATACAATTCGGTTTTAACTATTGCATCGTATTTTCCGGGGTAGCCGCCAATATGCGTAAGCCAAACTTTGACACCTTCGCACATAAAGCGGTTGTGTTGTGGCCAATCGCGGCGAATGTCATGGCTGTCGATATTTCCCCAAACAGCTCGTAATGGCTTGAATTCTTGTAGTTTATTTATTACATCCAACGAACCTATGTCGCCAGCATGCCACACTTCATCGCAGGAGGCAAAATGTTCAAAAACTCGTTCGTCGAGCATACCATGCGTATCGGAAAGTAAGCCTATACGGGTCATTTTTCCTTTTCGTAGGCGAGCATTTTTTTCTTCACTTCCAGTCCCCAACGATAGCCACCAAGGGTGCCATCGTTACGGATAACGCGGTGACATGGAATAAGATAGGCAATTGGATTTGTGCCTACTGCAGTTCCTACTGCTCTTACAGCTTTGGGTTTTCCTACTCTTTCGGCTATGTCGGAGTAAGTGGTAGTTGTTTTTTCAGGAATCTCCATTAGTGCTTCCCATATTTTTACCTGAAAATCGGTGCCATCTAAATAAAGTGCCGGACGTTCTTTCTTTTCAAATATCTGTTTTGCAAAAACAACTGCTTTCGAATCGTTTTTTGTGAGTTTATTGCCTTTATATTTTTCTTCGAAAAGCTGCATTTCGTACTCTGAATTATCAAAAAACGAAAGTTGACAAATCTTATTGTCAAACCATGCTATAAAACAATTTCCAAAAGGACTATCTGCAAAACCGTACGAGATATTTGTGTCTGTATTAATCATAAAAAAAACTTTTGCTGCAAATATACTCTTTTATTTTGAGTGTTTATTGATTTTTACACACATTAATAACAAAAACCCTCGAAATTTATCTAAATTTCAAGGGTTTACTTATTTTCTTACCTACATACCACTTCTCATCTTAAACCACTCCTTGTGCCAACATTGCTTTTGCTACTTTGAGGAAACCAGCTACATTTGCACCTTTCATATAGTTAATATATCCGTCGTGCTGCTTGCCATAACGTACACATTGTGCATGTATTTCGCTCATTATCTGATGTAATTTGGCATCTACTTCGGCGGCAGTCCAGGAAATGTGCATGGCATTTTGAGTCATTTCGAGCCCCGAAGTTGCCACACCACCTGCATTTACAGCCTTGCCCGGTCCATACATAATTTTATGTTTTAAAAATAAATCAATTGCTTCTGGCGTACAGCCCATATTCGAAATTTCGGCTACGCAGATTACGCCATTTTTGATAAGTAGTTCTGCATCGGCTTCGTCCAGTTCGTTTTGTGTCGCACATGGAAGTGCTATATCAACCTTTACTTCCCAAGGGCGGCAATTAGGAACAAATACAGCTCCAAATTTTTCGGCATAAGGTGCCACAATATCGTTGCAAGTGGCACGTAGGTAAAGCATATAATCTATTTTTTCGCCCGAAATGCCTTTTTCGTCGTATATATAGCCATCAGGGCCTGAAATTGTTACCACTTTTCCACCCAATTCAGTTGCTTTGAGAGCCGCTCCCCAAGCCACATTTCCAAAGCCGGAAATGGCTATTGTTTTACCTTTTATATCTAATCCGGCTGTCTCTAACATTTGTTTTACAAAATACAAACCGCCAAAACCAGTGGCCTCAGGACGAATTAATGAACCGCCAAATTCGAGATTTTTGCCTGTTAGTACGCCGGTGTTTTCGCGTGCCAATTTGCGATACATGCCGTAAAGATAGCCAATTTCGCGACCACCAACTCCTATATCGCCAGCAGGAACATCGGTTTCGGGTCCAATATATTGCCACAATTCGAGCATAAACGCCTGACAAAATCGCATCACTTCGGCATCCGATTTTCCTTTAGGATTAAAGTCCGATCCACCTTTACTACCGCCCATAGGTAAAGTGGTAAGCGCATTTTTGAAAATTTGCTCGAAACCTAAAAACTTGAGAATAGATAAATTTACCGAAGGGTGAAATCGCAACCCACCTTTGTATGGTCCAATGGCATTATTAAATTGTACTCTATAACCCAAATTCACTTGCACATCGCCGCGGTCGTCAACCCAAGGAACTTTAAAGGTAAAAATACGATCGGGTTCTACCAAACGTTCGGCTATTTTGGCTTTTTCAAATTCGGGATGATTGTTATATTCATCTTCGATAGTCATTAATACTTCTTTTACTGCCTGAAGATACTCGTATTCGCCTGGATGTTTGGCTTCGAGTTGTTGAATGAGTTTTTCGATATTCATAATATTGATGTGATAATGTGCCCCGATAGCTATCGGGAGTGATGATTTGTTAATTTGTTGATTTGTTTCTATAGCAATCGGGAGTGTTGATAATTAGACTTTGAATTGTATTTCAAAATAGTAAATGGTAAATGAAAAAATAGTAATTAAATTTCTTGCTTACAGATTGAAAGTATATAATTTTAAATATATTTTCAAATCAAATTATCTGACATTGTGTAAGTTATATTTTGATTATTTTGCTATGTTGCTTTCGAAAATTTAGATTATTACATTCTAAAATATCATTTTGCTTACATTTCGTTTGCGGTGCAATTTTAATACATTTATTTGTAAAGAAAAAATATTTTGGTTGTTTTTTTGAAAAAATATGCATTTTATTGGTTATTCGAATATTTCGGAATATATTTACAGCGCGAAACGTCAAAATTCAAGTTATTTGGCTAAGCCGTTATTTGCTGCGCTGTTATTTGGATACGCCGTTATTAGCTTCGCTGTTATTTGTTTTATTAAATGTATTTTTAAATGCGACTTTTAACTTTCCGTCGTCCTTCGTCCGTAGTCTGTTGTCCGTCGTCTAAATAAAAAAAATATGAACTCACCAAGCATTAAAAAACTGTATTTTAAAGATACTTCGTTTGCGAATTTAATGAATCATCGCATTTACAATGTATTGCTTTTTGCCAGTAAATACGATGCATTTGTTCTCGAAGAAGATGGTCGCATCGACGAGCGACTATTTTACGAATATACTTCGCTCAATTTGCGTTATCCACCTCGTTTTATGCTCGTTTCGTCCGAAGAGGAGGCTAATGATTTATTGCGCACGCGTACGTTCGAATTAATAATTTCGATGCCAAGTGGCGATAGTATTAATCCTTTCGAATGGGCAAAAAAAGTAAAAAAGCAATTTGCCGATATTCCTATTGTGGTGCTTACTCCATTCTCGAAGTCGGTTTCGCAACGTATTTCGCACGAAGATTTGAGTGCGGTGGATTATGTTTTTAGTTGGTTGGGAAATACCGATTTGCTGCTTGCAATAATCAAATTATTGGAAGATAAAATGAATGTGGACGAGGACGTGGAATCAGTCGATGTGCAGGTCATTTTGTTTGTCGAAGATTCTATTCGATTTTATTCATCCATTGTACCACAGCTTTTTAAGTTTGTTTTTAAGCAGTCGCGCTCGTTTATGACGGAAGCGCTCAACGAACACGAGCAGATGCTACGAATGCGTGGGCGTCCTAAAATTTTGCTTGCTCGTAACTACGAAGAAGCTAAAATGCTGTATGATAGATACCATAAAAATATGTTGGGCGTAATAACCGATGTGAGTTATTTTAAGGATGGTAAAAAAAATAAAAAGGCGGGTATTGAGCTCAGTCGTTATATTCGAAGTGTGGATAAGCTAATCCCAATAATTATTGAATCGACTGAAGATCAAAATAAATTGGGAGCCGAAGAAGTTCAGGCGGCTTTTATAAATAAAATGTCGAAAACTTTTAATATTGAGCTACGCGAAAAAATTATCACTGTTTTTGGCTTTGGTGATTTTAGTTTTCTTAACCCCGAAACGGGTGTTGAAGAAGCTCGTGTGAGCAATTTGCGTGGGTTGCAGGAAATAATTTATAAAATAAGCGATGTTTCCCTTTTTTATCATGTGTCGCGCAATGATGTTTCGCGTTGGTTGTATTCGCGAGCTATGTTTCCGTTGGCTGAATTTTTAAAAAATATTAGTGTAGAAAATTATGCCAATGGCGATATGACTAAAGTTCGCCAGATAATTTTCGATGCCATTGTTAATTATCGAAAAGTGAAAAATAGGGGAGTAGTTGCTGTTTTTCAGCGAGATAGATTCGATCAGTATTCCAATTTTGCGCGCATAGGCGAGGGTTCGCTCGGAGGCAAAGGGCGTGGCTTGGCATTTATAGATGCCATGATAAAGCGCAACGAAGAACTCGAAAATTTTGAAAATGTACAGATTGTTGTTCCTAAAACAGTTGTACTTTGTACCGATATTTTTACCGAGTTTATGGAGTCTAACGGCCTTTATCCCATAGCTTTATCTGATAGTAGCGACGACGAGATTCTGGCTGCTTTTCTCAAAGCGCAACTTCCAAAATCTCTTATTGCCGATTTGCTTTCGTTCGTAAGTGCCATCGATGCTCCTATCGCTGTGCGTTCGTCGAGCCTTTTAGAAGATTCACATTATCAGCCATTTGCAGGGATATACTCCACCTACATGCTTCCAATTAATCGACGCAGTAAAACGCAAATGTTGGTAATGATTACTGAAGCTATAAAAGCGGTGTACGCGTCGGTTTTTTACCGTGATAGTAAGGCTTATATGACGGCTACCAAAAATGTAATTGATGAGGAAAAAATGGCTGTCGTATTGCAAGAAATTTGCGGCGAGGCGCACAATATGCGTTATTATCCTTCGTTTTCAGGCGTGGTGCGTTCGCTCAATTATTATCCTATCGGGGCAGAGCAACCCGAAGATGGCATTGCCAATATTGCTCTTGGTCTTGGTAAGTATATTATGGATGGTGGACTTTCGCTCCGGTTTTCGCCTGCATATCCACACAATGCTTTGCAAACGAGTACTTTGGAGCTCACAATGAAGGAAACACAAACCTATTTCAATGCTTTGGATTTGTGCGAAAGTTGTTTTATTCCAAAAGTGGAAGATGGTTTTAATATTTTAAAATTGCCGCTCGAAGAAGCCGAAGCCGATGGTACGCTAAAGTTTATTGCATCGACTTATGATATTCAAAATGAAACGATTAACGATGGTGTTTATGAAGGGCGAAAGCTTATTACCTTTGCCAATATTCTGAAACACGACGTGATGCCATTGGCACAAGTGCTCAAAACGGTGATGCAAATTGCCCAAAATGAAATGGGGCGACCCGTAGAAATTGAATTTGCAGTAAATTTGGATTACAAAACCACCAAACAACACACTTTTTATTTACTTCAAATTCGCCCCATTGTGGATACTAAGGAAGTGATTACCGAAAATATTGGTGCTATTGATTTATCCGAAACAATTATTTCGAGCCCTAATGCCTTGGGGCATGGCATTGTGAATGACATTTTCGATTTAGTATACGTGCGGCCAGAAGCATTTAAAGCCCTTAATAATGAGCGAATTGCTTCCGAAATTGATAAAATAAACCGCTCGCTAATGTCCGAAAATCGCAATTATATGTTGATAGGTCCCGGACGTTGGGGCTCGAGCGACACTTGGTTGGGCATTCCGGTAAAATGGTCGAATATCTGCAATGCGCGAATTATTGTGGAGTCGGGTTTGTCGCATTATCGCGTTGATCCAAGTCAAGGTACGCATTTTTTTCAAAATCTAACTTCGCTTGGCGTGGCTTATTTTACTATTAATCCGTTTCAAAACGATGGTTCGTATGATGTGGATTTCCTAAACCAACAAACGGCATGCACCGAAAATGAATTTGTTCGACACATTCGGTTTGCGAAGCCCATAGTTGCCAAAATTGATGGTCGCAAAAATATTGGCGTTATTTTAAAACCCGAAAATTGAGCTTTTAAAATTTGTAGCTTACACCGCCATTAAAATTAATGCCAGGCATGGGATAGCCATAATTTATCTGATACGTTTCGTTTAATAAATTATTTCCAGCCACAAAAAGTTCTAAATTTTTAATCGGACGGCACGACAAGCGAGCTGAAAGTAAGGTGTAACTTTCTGTTGTTGATGTAGCAATATTAGTGTACAATTGATCAATATTTTGTAAATTAGCATGTACACTCCAAATTTTATAACTGTAATTTGCGCCTACATTTAATTGCGCACGTGGCACAGCAACCACTATTTTATCTAAATTGATATAACTATAGTTTGCATGAAAATGTATGTTTTTACATAAATAATATTTAGCCGAAAATTCAATACCTTGATTATCAAAAGTTCCTACATTTTGTCGCTTGGCAGGAACGGGTGGCACCACCACTTGTATTAAGTTTTCACCTTTTACTTTAAATGCTGTCAATTCCAAATTGAGTTTGTTTTTCAAAAGCGATTGCAGCCAGCTAAGTTCGTAATTTAACATACGCTCGGGTTGTAAATCAGGATTGGGAGCGTACAAATACAATTCCATGATGGTAGGGCTCCGAAAACCTTTCGAAACAGAGGCTTTTAAACTTGTATTGTTGGTAAGCACATAACTCAAACCACCAAGTGGAACTAATTCAGTGCCAAATTTCGAGCTGTTTTCAACACGAAGTCCGGCGCTTATCGTAAGTTTATTGAATAAAGTTTGCTGACCATAAACGTAGCCAGCTAATTCGTTAACCGCTATCAACGAGTCATTTACAGCTAAAAAAGGTTGGTTCGTAACTTTACCTGCATATTGTTTAAAATCTATACCGCCCGTTAAAACGGTTCCTGTATTTAACTTTAAAGTTTGGTAAAGCATTGCTCCGCTATTTCGGTCGGTGGATTGAAAGCCATCCGACAACACATGCTCGCCAAAATTGTGATACAGTTTGAGCGCGCCTTCTATTTTTTTATATTTGTTTTCGAGCGAAATAGATGTTTTTCCACGCGTAATGTCAATATTAAATGGTTTTGGTATTGTCAGATAAATCGAACCATTATCGTTGGCATTAAATTGTGCAATATTAAAATCTGCTGATAAATTTAGGCTTTTATTTAGTTCATAGCCCACTTTTGCAAAACCATTTGTGATGTTAAAATCGGTATTTGAACGAGTACCCTCGGTTTGGTCGTGGTTGGCGGAGGCAAATACACTTAATTTGTCTTTTTTTAAACCAACCGTTCCGAAATATTTTTGAGTATTGTACGAACCATACGAAGCACCAATATTTCCACTAATGCCTTCCTGTTTGTTTTTTCGAGTAATAATATTTACCACGCCGCCCATAGCGTTAGAGCCATAAAGCAGCGAGCCGGGGCCACGAATAATTTCCACTTTCTCAACATCCGAAGCTACATAAGCATCGGCTAATGGATGCCCAAATATACCCTGATATTGGGGATGTCCATCAATAAGTACCAAAACGCCGGTGTTTGGTGCGCCCCCAATTCCGCGCATTGTAATTCCGCCAGAGCCTCCTGCAGCTACACCAAACCCAAGGATATTTCGCTCAGTTACAAAAATACCAGGCACAAAAGTGTTGAGCGATGGTAAGATGTTTATTTGCCCGCTACTTTCTATTTCTTGACGGGAAATCTGCGATACCGAAAGTGGTATGAGTTTCCGCGATATTTCTACTTTGGAGCCAGTTACAACAACTTCTTCTAATTTTACAGAATCTTTTATTAACTCTTGCGAATAAATAATATTAGCAAAAAGTAATATCAATAGTACTATTCCGATTTTTTTCATTTTTGTTTGAATTTATTAAATTGTAAGTTATAACAATTTATCGTGTTATTATTTTATATAAAAGTGTTACTCAATGAGCAAAAAAAATTAATCCACTTTACTCATTATTAATTTACCATGTTCAATTCCTTTTACGCTTATAAAAGCATCAGAAAGTGCTGTTAGAGTATGTGAAGGCCCTTTTATAGCAATAATTTCGAGCACTTTTTCGGGAGTAATATAAAAACTCTGAACAGAAAGTATTTCAGATAAAGCATTTTTTTTAATTTCAGCCAATTTTACTTGAATGTCATTTTTTGTTAAATCATAAATGAGCGTGATAGCACCTGCCACAATATTATTGCATTTCCACTTCTTTTCAACTAAATTTTTCTCCACTAAATGACGAATTGCTTGAGATCTGTTTGGGAATTTATTTTCCTGAACATACAAATCCAAAGCTTCAAGTAATTCATTTTCAAGCGATACTCCAAAACGGGCTACGGGCACAGTGTTACTATTGTTTATAAAGGTGTTACAAAAATACGATTATTTGTTCGAATTGACAATAATTAATTCAATTTTCCAAATCAATCTTCTACTGGTTTTTCTGGTGTTTGTAGTGTCAGTTGCAAAAAAGCAGCATCCAACCATTTGCCAAATTTGTAGCCCACTTCTTTAAAAGTGCCTACATTTTCGAAGCCAAAAGATTGATGCAACCCGATACTTATTTCGTTCGAAGCATCTATTACCCCAATAATACAATGATAGTTTTGGGCTTTAGCGTTTTTAATTATTTCTTGCAACAAAATTTTTCCCAAACCGCGTCCTCTGAAATCGCGATGTACATACACCGAATTTTCAATGGTATATTTATAAGCGGGTCGCATACGGAATTGCCCATACGAACCAAAACCCATTAAGCAGCCGGTTTCGTCAATCACACCAATCACCGGAAAGTTATGTTTCTTTTTGGTCTCAAACCAAAGGCGCATGGTTTCCATTGTCCAAGGTGTATAGTCGTAAAGTGCTGTGGTATTAAGTATTGCATCATTAAAAATGTCCAAAATTTGTGATGCGTATTCTTCGTTACAATCAATTATCGTCATCTTTCGTCTTGTTTATATTGCAAAAATAGCAATAAAGTTTCGAAACCCAACCTTCGAAAATTCCGTATTTGCTCATACTTGTTAAGTTGTTTGTTCCTTTTTTATTAAAATGCAATTATTATATTTTGATAATTAGATTTTAATAAATCGAAAAATTATCATTTACTTTTTAATTCGAAATAAAAACACTATCTTTGCAGCCGCTTTTCGAGAAAAAGCATCAGGTATAACAAATTAAAAATTAAGAAAATGCCCGCAAAAATTAGATTGCAACGTCATGGTCGTAAAGGATATGCTTATTATCATATCGTTATTGCCGACAGTCGCGCGCCACGAGATGGCAAATTTATCGAACGTATCGGTTCGTACAATCCAAACACCAATCCAGCTACTGTCGACTTGAAGTTCGAACGTGCTTTGTTTTGGTTATCTGCTGGTGCTCAGCCAACTGACACTACCCGTAACATTCTTTCGGACGAAGGCGTGATGATGAAAAAACACTTGTTGGAAGGTGTTAAAAAAGGAGCTTTTGATGCTGACGAAGCTGAAAAACGTTTCGAAGCATGGAAACTTTCAAAAGAATCGAAATTAAGTAAAACAAAAGAACAATTAGCTGCCGAAAAAGCTGCTGATTTGAAAGCTCGTTTTGCTGCCGAAGCTGATGTAAACAAAGCTAAAGCTGCCGAACTTGCAAAGAAAAAATCGGATGCTATTGCTGCTGCTGCCGAAGCTGCCGCTGCTGCTAATGCACCAGCCGAAGTGGCTACCGAAGTGGCTGAATAATTTCTTTTGTTCAAAAAATATTGAAAGCCCGATAGATAATCGGGCTTTTTTTATACTCTAAAATAACTGATCAGAATGAATAAATTAGTGAATATTGCATTGCAAGTTTTGCCTACGTCAAAAACGCAACATCCCTACGATATAGTTGATAAAGCCATTGAAGTTATTGCTGCTTCGGGTATTTCGTATCAGGTTACACCTTTCGAAACGGTAATGGAAGGCACTTACGAGGAAATTATGACTGTTATTAAAGAGGCTCAGGAGGCATGCTACAATGCCGGTGCCGAAAGTTTAATGACCTATATTAAAATTCAAAGCTCGTTGAGTGATGTAACTATCGACGATAAAATGCATAAATATAAATAATGTAGCTGTTATGATACATGTTTCTATCGTTCTTTTTAATAGCAGTTTCCACGAAATTGAACGCTTAGTTAGTACGCTTCGAAAATCTCAATGCGTGCAAAACATCTATCTTGTCGACAATTCGCCTCAACCTAACGCATTGTTTAAAAGCTTAGAAGCTGAGTATATTTTTAATGCTAAAAACCTTGGTTATGGTGCAGCTCACAATATTGCCTTACGTAAAAGTCTCGAAAATCAAGTTGATTATCATTTGGTAGTTAATCCGGATATTACTTTTGAACCCGAAATTTTTGATAAAATAGCTGCATTTATGAATAATAATGCAACAATTGGTCATTTAATGCCCAAGGTATTTTATCCCAACGGACAAATACAGTATCTTTGTAAATTGTTGCCAACACCTTTCGATTTAATTTTCAGGCGATTTTTGCCTGCGCGCTGGACCGAAAAACAAACCTGTAAATTTGAAATGCGCAATACGGGTTACAACAAAATAATGGATGTTCCCTACCTTTCGGGTTGTTTTATGTTTCTAAGGGTGAGTGCATTAAAAGAAATTGGGCTTTTCGACGAACGATTTTTTATGTATCCCGAAGATATAGATTTAACGCGGCGCATGCATCAAAAATTCCGAACAGTTTTTTATCCCGAAGTTTCGGTTGTGCATCATCATGCACAAAGTTCGTATAAAAATTACCGCATGCTTTGGATTCATATCACAAACATGATTAAATATTTTAATAAATGGGGCTGGTTTTTTGATACGGAGAGAAGAAAAGTAAATGATAAAATACTAATTTGATAATTATAACCTTATGAATTTCAGTTTTATAGAACTTACAAGTGCCTTTATGGTTCTTTTTGCAATTATTGACATTTTGGGTTCTATCCCTTTGATTTTGGATATTAAGAAAAAAGCAAATGTGGTGTATGCTTTCAAAGCAAGTGCCATAGCATTTGTTATTTTAATAGCATTTTTATTTACTGGCGAAGGTATCCTGAAATTGTTTAACGTTGATATTCAATCGTTTGCAATTGCTGGAGCTTTAGTCATTTTTATTTTTGCCATTGAAATGATACTCGACATAGAAATTTTCCGCAACAAAGGTCCCGAGGGAAGTTCGTCGATTGTGCCTTTGGCTTTTCCGCTTATTGCTGGTCCGGGTTCGTTTACTACTTTGCTTTCGCTGCGGGCTGAATACGACACAATCAACATTATTATTGCACTTGTGCTGAACTTGTTAATTGTTTATTTTGTGCTAAAATCAACTTCGAAAATTGAAAAATTTATAGGCGAAGGTGGAATTTATATTCTTCGTAAGTTCTTTGGGATTATTCTTTTAGCCATTGCTGTTAAGCTTTTTACGAGCAATATAGGGTCGTTGCTTTAGAAGATAGAAATTACTAATCAACCGATGAACCAATCACCCGATTAACTAATCAACCAATGAACCAATCCACCAATTAACCAAAAATAAATGAGTAAAATTCGAATTACAATAAAAGGAATAGCAGCAGAGTTAGTTTTGGGTAATTACTTACCTTCCGACAAAACAATATTCGAGAACTGGGAAGAGTTTTTTCATTACAACAGTGTGTTGCATGTTACACAGTTGATTGCTGATTACATCTCTGAAATTGAGATTTTAAAAGACGAAGTGCAATTGTATAAAGGTAAAATACCTGCTAATCAGTTTGTTCGTGAAAAGAGTTTTTTGCCAAACATGATACCCAATGGAATTTATCTCCGAACCGAATGTGTCGAAAATGCTGTTTACAGTATCGAAACTGAGATTGAAAATTTCGATCTTACAAAGTTGAAATTTAGTACGCAAGATTATGAATTGTTATTTAAAACAGCAAATGATTTTGTTTCGGAAATGTTGTACGATAACAATAAACTTGATTTGACTTGGGTAAGTGCAGTACCTGTGGGTAGTATTTGTTTGCTTTGTGGTTATCAAAATGGACTTTTAGTTCCAATTTACGATGCAGTAACTAAAAAATATGCACAGACTTTGAAAAAATAAGATACGGTGTACGCATTAAAGAAAGAGACGGTGCACGCTCAAAAAGAAAGAGACGGTGCACGCACCGTCTCTACAAAGAATTAATAATTCTGTTTTTCCTCTTCGAAATATGCCTGTGCATGTGCGCAAGTTGGGCAAGCTTTAGGCGCCTCTTTGCCAAAGTGTACGTGTCCACAATTACGGCATTGCCACATAATTTCTTCTTCGCGAGCAAATACTGTTCCTGCTACCACTTTTTCCATTAAGCGCAAATAGCGTTTTTCGTGTTCGGCTTCTACTTTAGCTATTTTTCGGAAAGTAGCTGCAATTACCGGAAAGCCTTCGGCTTCGGCTATATCTGCAAAACTGGGATATAGGTCTGTCCACTCTTCGTTTTCGCCTTCGGCTGCAGCTTTTAGGTTTTCGGCAGTGGTTCCCACAATGCCAGCTGGATAAGCAGCTGTAATTTCGAGCATGCCGCCTTCGAGGTAGCTGAAGAACTTTTTAGCATGTTCCATTTCTTGGTTAGCTGTTTCTTCGAAAATAGCTGCAATTTGTTCGAAGCCTTCTTTTTTTGCTTTCGATGCAAACATGGTGTAGCGCATACGTGCTTGACTCTCACCAGCAAACGACATTAATAAATGCTGTTCGGTTTTTGTTCCTTTAATTGTTTTCATACAATATTGTTGTTTATTTAGTTATAATAAAAAACGGTTGATAATTCTACTCACAAAAAAACAAATTAATTCTCAATAAAAAAAATCCTTTTAGTTTTATTTTCAAAAAAAAGCTGTTACTGAAAAATTCAGCAACAGCTTTGTATGAATCATTTTAATTAATTTAATCAGAATGCATCGATAATAGCTTTGAAATCAGCTACTTTAAGCGAAGCTCCACCAATAAGGCCACCATCAATATCTGGTTGAGCAAATAATTCGGGAGCGTTTTTTGCATTACAGCTGCCACCATAGAGGATTGAAGTGTTTTGAGCAATTTCCTGACCGAATTTTTCGGAAATAATCGAACGAATAAATGCCAACATATCTTGTGCTTGCTCGGTCGAAGCAGTTACGCCTGTGCCAATTGCCCAAATTGGTTCGTAAGCAATTACAATTTTGTTAAATTCGTCAGCAGTCAAATTAAAAACTGTTTCTTCCAACTGATTTTGAACATACTCATTTTGAGTATTTGCATTACGAATATCCAATGCTTCGCCGCAGCAATAGATTGGAATTAAGTTATTTGCTAAAGCTAAAGCTACTTTTTCGTTTAAAGTGGCACTTGTTTCGCCGTAATACTCACGACGTTCAGAGTGCCCTAAAATAACATATTCGGCACCAGTAGATTTTACCATAGCAGCGCTTATTTCGCCTGTGTATGCTCCCGATTCTTTGGATGCACAGTTTTGGGCAGCAACGCCAATTTTGGTAGCATCAACGGCAGCTACCGCACCAGCTAAGTGAATAAAAGGAGTTCCAATTACCACATCGCAATTTAACGATACTCCGGCTAATGCGTCGTTCAATTCAGTAGCCAACGCTAACCCTTCTTGAAGGGTTTTGTTCATTTTCCAGTTTCCTGCAACAATGTTTTTTCTCATTTTTTCTATTTTTTATTTAGTTCTATTTAAGCAAAATAAAGATTAAACCACAATAGAAACAATAGGTAAATACTTTAAGCATTAAAAAGTGAGTGAAATCTCTTAAAATACCTTCAGGTATTTATCTATTGTGCTCTAAAATTTGTTTTTTCTTTGTTTTCTATTGTGGTTTAATATTAGTTATGTTCAATTTTGGTAAAGTAGAATTAGTTTAATTTCTAAATTCTAATTTTAAAAATCCTTCCAATGCCATTTACCTATAATAGTTCCTTTTTTTATCAATACCAAACCCGGATTTGCCCGTACCACGGTTTTGAGTGTTATTGGGTCGGCTTTGTAGAATGGAAACGACAGTTTGTTTTTTGATACAAAAACGGCTATGTCTTCGTCTGTGGAAGCTGTAATGGCATAAAAACTTATTGATGAGTTTTTATATTTATTGTATATTTTTTCGGCTTGTTGTGCACCTTTATCCGAAGCTTTATTTACATCGTAAAGCACTAATAAATAAGTATATCCATCGTATTCAATTAGCTCCGGAACAATATCTTCGTCCATACTATTAAAAATCCGAAAATCGTGAATTGGTGGTTTATAACCCTCTTTTATCAATGTTGTTTTTTGGTCAACAAACACCCAGGTAGAATCATCTTTAGGATAATTTTCGAGCGAAAATTCCTTTTTTGTTCCCTCTTTTTCGTAAATAAAAGTTGTTGTATATTCATCCTGTGGTGCATTTTCGGGAATTTTCATTGCCTCAGCAAGGTTTACTCCTTTTTTATAAGGCATAAAGTCGATTTGCGGTAAATGATTGTAGGCATAAAGTGAAATGCCAATTCCAAAACTCACAAAAGCCAACATGGCAATCCATTCTATCCAAAGAAGAAAAAAAGTTTGACGAGGACGGGTTGTAAATATTACAGTGAGAATAAGTCCGAGTAATACTATGTTTTTCCAAAATGTTTGCCAGTTGGAAATAATAAGTGCTTCGCCAAAGCAACCACAGTCGGCAACAGGATTTTTGAGTGCAATATAAAGCGTGAGTGGTGTCATTACGAGCATAAAAATCAAGCCTGCAAAAGCTGTTCGACGAACCTGAATGGAAAAAAGTAGATTTAATCCAATAAGCAATTCGACAGTAGAAAGCGTAATTGCCATTGCTAAGGCATTATCCGACAAACTATAAAAAAAACCGCCAAAAGCAGTAAAATAATCCTGTAATTTGTATGTAACTCCAAGTGGATCAATTGCTTTTACAAAGCCGGAAAAGATAAATACAAGTCCGAAAAGTGCGCGGCTTGTATGCAAAAAAATATTACTTACTTTGGAATTTGTTGTTGGCATTTCTTTGTGTTAATTGGTTCATCAGTTCATCAGTTGATTTGTTCATCAGTTCATCAGTTGATTTGTTCATCTGTTCATCAGTTGATTTGTTCATCAGTTGATTTGTTCTATATAAAGTATTTAAGTCCTAATGTGTGATTAGGGGGCAGAGTCCTCCTCAATTTTTATCAATCCAAACACTGCGTAATTAATCATATCAAAATAATTAGCGTCAATGCCTTCGGAGGCAAGTGTAACGCCTTTATTATCTTCAATTTGTTTGGTGCGATAAATTTTTTGTAAAATCAAATCTGTATATGATTGCATCCGCATAGTGCGCCAAGCTTCGTCGTAATCGTGGTTTTTGGCCATCATCAATTCTTTGGCAGCAAATAATAATTTATCGTAATGAGCCATGCCTTTTTCAAACGACAGATCGTCGGAATCGGAAAAGCCTAATTCCAATTGAATAAGCCCAATAATACCGTAATTAACAATGGCAATGAGCTCCGAACGAATTCCTTCGTCTACTTTGCTAACTCCTTTAATTTCGATGCTGCGAATGCGATTGGCTTTGATAAATATCTGATCGGTTACCGATTCGGGTCGAAGAATTCGCCACGAAGCACCATAATCTTTCATTTTTTTTGTAAAAATATCGCGGCAAAGGGCTGCTACTTGGTCAAATTGTTTTTCGGTTTTACTCATACTTGCTTTTGGCGTAATAGAGGTTTTTTTATATAGTCATTTTTAAATGTAAAATGCTATCATTAAGTATTTTAATGTAAAAATGCTCGTTTTTCGATTTGAACTGCAAATTTACGATTTTTAATTGAATATACAACCTAAAAGTTTTGCTTTTACACTGTCAAATTAGTATAAAACATTCTTAAATGTCAGTTTCTACAAGCGTTTTTTTGTACCTTTGCATAAAATTTTGTATCAAATGGGGAGAATTCTTGCAATAGATTATGGGCAAAAAAGGGTTGGATTAGCTGTTACCGACCCGCTTCAACTCATTGCAAATAGCTTAGAAACAGTGCCTGCTTCTGAGGCTTTAAATTTTATCAAAAGTTATGTTGAACGCGAAAAAGTAGATAAGTTTGTTGTTGGATTGCCCAAACAAATGAATGGAACTGATTCACAATCGATGGAATATATCAAGCCATTTGTGAAAAAAATGCGTGAAATGTTTCCAGAGATTGAACTCATTTATGTTGATGAGCGTTTTACCTCCGTTTTGGCTCATAAAACAATGCTCGATGGTGGTTTGAAGAAAAAAGACCGCCAAAACAAAGGATTAGTTGACCGAATTTCGGCAACTATTATTTTGCAAACCTACATGGAAAGCTGTAGATAGCCTCAAACCTCTATGGGGCTTATTTTGAATTAAAGACAATAGTAATTAACTCCCCTTTAGGGGTAGGGGGCAGATTTAAAAATAAGAATGATATTACCTATTTACACTTTTGGCAACGCAGTACTACGAAAAGTAGCTGAGCCAATTACAAAAGATTATCCAAAAATAAAGGAGCTGATTAGCAATATGTTGGAGACCATGCATCACGCCGATGGTGTGGGTTTAGCAGCTCCGCAAGTGGGGCTTCCTATACGCTTATTGGTGATTGATTTGGAAGCTTTTCGCGAGGATAAACCTGAACTTGCCAATTTTAAAATAGCGATGATAAACCCAGAAATGCTCGAAATGAGTGAAGATGGCGCTACAGGAGAAGAGGGTTGCTTGAGTATTCCAGGCATTCACGAAACAGTGGAACGCGCCAAAATGATAAAAATTAAATACTTAGATAGTGATTTTGTGGAACATGTCGAAGTTTTTGAGGATTTCAAAGCACGTGTTATTCAGCACGAATACGACCACTTGGAGGGGCATCTTTTTACCGACAAGGTATCACCTTTGCGTCGTCAAATGATTAAATCGAAATTAAATAATATTGTTAAAGGAAAAGCAAGTACATCGTATAAAGTAAAGTCGGCTTCGAAGTAACTATTAAATTCGTGCAAAATGAGAATTGTGTTTATGGGTACGCCCGATTTTGCGGTAGAAAGTTTGAAAGTATTGGTAGAAAATAACTACCAAGTAGTGGGAGTAATTACTATGCCCGACAAACCGGCTGGTCGTGGACATAAAATTCAATTTTCGCCTGTAAAACAATATGCGTTGGATAAAGGCTTAAAAATTCTACAGCCCGAAAAACTAAAAGACGACAATTTTTTAGAAGAATTGCGACAACTTCAGGCTGATTTGCAGGTAGTTGTAGCCTTTCGTATGTTACCCGAAGTGGTTTGGAATATGCCACGCTATGGTACTTTTAATCTACATGCCTCGCTTTTGCCTCAATACCGTGGTGCAGCGCCTATCAATTATGCGATTATTAATGGTGAAAAGGAAACTGGAGCTACCACATTTTTTTTAACGCACGAAATTGATACTGGAAAAATTATTTTACAAGAAAAAATAGCTATTTCATATACAGATACTGCCGGAACCATACACGACAAATTGATGGTAATGGGTGCCGATATGGTGCGTCGAACAATAGATTTATTAATTGAGGGTAAAATAGATGCCATTGATCAGCAGCAATTTATAAATTCGAACACCATCCTTAGGTCTGCTCCAAAAATTTTTAAAGAAAACTGCGACGTAAATATAAACGATACAGTCGAAAATGTCTATAATTTTGTGCGTGGTTTAAGTCCTTATCCTACAGCACGTATTGATGTTGAACTTCCAAATGTAGCTGAAAAAATTCAACTAAAAGTTTTCGAAACTCATAAGGAAATTACTTCCCA
>CAMDNO010000029.1 GCA_945902955.1 Porphyromonas cangingivalis | reverse complement strand
TTGTCGACAAACGATTTAATACCAGCCAATGAATACACGCTGACAGTTGAGCAAATTGTGCCCGAGGAATTAAAGATGCATTATACCTATTTGTTTTGTGCCGGCATCGAATTTGCAACCAATGGCTTTGCGGGACTCATTGAACCTGTGAAAAATGCCAGCGCTGCCAAAATTTTATTAGCCGAAAGTGCTTTGGCCGATTCAAATCAGTAAATTGGCAATGCAATAATTTAAAACGCAAACAAGTGTAATTGAGCGTTCAAATAATTGTACTAAATCTTTTGTTGAATTATAACTTAATAAACACTTGCCACAATTAGTAGCATATAGAACCAATTTGTTTGTTTTTTTGGAATGTTTTATCGCATAAAAAATGGTGTCTACAATTAAGTAAACACCATTTTTTATTTTTGTAATATCAGACTATTCTGCCGAAAATTTATATATACACCATTCGTCGTATTTCTGCTCAGGGCGCAAAAGCGGACTTGGGAAATGTGCTATATTTGGTGAATTTGGGAATCCCTGAGTTTCCATACATACGGCATCCTGACGGTCGTAAGTTTTACCCTCTTTGCCTGTTTGTTCTTCAATCCAGTTTCCGGTGTATACTTGCATACCCGGTTGTGTGGTAAGCACTTCCATTTTTCGTCCGCTTACGGGTTCGTAAATGTAGCCAGCCAACACACAATCGCCCTGCTGCTCTTTGCGCAAGCACCAGTTATTGTCAATTCCCCATCCCGGCACAAATGCTTCGTCGTCGATACGCTCGCCAATAACAACAGGTTTGCGGAAATCAAAAGCATTACCTTCAACGGGACGAATTTCGCCCGAAGGTGCAAACGACTCGTCGAGTACGGTGTAAAAATCAGCATTTACCTGCAACAAGTGGTCTTTCACAGTACCGTTTCCGGCACCTTTCAGGTTGAAATACGAGTGTTGCGTTAGGCCAATAATCGTTGGCTTGTCGGTTGTAGCTTCGTAATGAATGCTCAATTCATTATCGTTATTGAGTATGTAAGTTAGCGTTATAGCCAAGTTTCCGGGGTAACCTTCGTCGCCATCAGGCGAAACAAGCGTCATCACTAATTTTTGCTCACCAGCTTCCACCACATCCCACACGCGCGAATTGTAACCATCAATTCCACCATGCAAAGCATTGGTGCCATTATTTATTGCCAACGAATATTCGTTTCCATCAATTTTGAACTTGCCATCTTTAATGCGGTTCGCAAATCGTCCGCACACAGCACCGTAGTACTCTTCTTTCTCGATTATTTCGTCGAGCGTATCGAAAGCCAAAACTACATCTTCGAAATTTTTATTCCGATCGGGTGCAAAAAGACGAATAATTTTTCCACCATAATTCGTGATATCGCACGACATGCCGTTAGCATTTACTATGGTATAAAGCGATACGGGTTTACCGTTTATTATTTTTTCCATTTCCTTTTTTAAGTTGATTAGTTAATTGGTTAATATGTTCATCAGTTTTGGATTAACCAATTAACTGATGAACCAATTAACCTAAAACTTTAATCTACACGACAAGCACCATCGCCAATTTCAGCAATGTAAAACTCAGGTTTAATACCGATTTTTGCTTCGTACGCAGCTCCAACTTCTTTGATAAAGGTATCGATTGCTTCGTCTTTTACTAACGAAACGGTACAACCACCAAAACCACCACCAGTCATGCGTGAACCAATAACGCCATCAATTTTCCATGCTTCGGCAGCCATTGTGTCCAATTCAGGGCCGGTTACTTCGTAGTCGTCGCGCAACGAAACATGCGAAGCGTTCATCAATTTGCCAAACAAAGTCAAATCACCTGCTTTCAATGCTTTTACAGCGTCGCTGGTGCGTTGAACTTCGCCTACAACGTGGCGGGCACGTTTTTGAGCTACTGGGTCGGTAATAGCCGATTCGATTGATTTGAATTCAGCCTCGGTCAATTCAGCTAAATATTTCAATGGACGAACGGTATTTAATTGTTTTACAGCTAATTGACATTCAGCAACACGTTGGTTGTAAGCGCCCGAATCCAATTTATGAGGAGAGTGTGTATTTGAAATAAGAATTTTTACTCCTTCGAGTTTTACAGGAACGAGTTCAAATTCCAGTGTGTCGCAATTCAGGTGGATAGCGTGGTCTTTAGCACCATTTGCCGAAGCAAATTGGTCCATAATACCGCAATTTACCAAAGCAAATTCATGTTCCGATTTCTGACCGATTTGAGCCAATACAGTACGGTTAAATTCGGTTCCTAATTGGTCGTTAAAGGCATAAGCTGTAACTACTTCGAGAGCTGCCGACGACGAAAGACCTGCACCGTTAGGCACATTTCCCCAAATCAACATATCGTAACCTTGCGTAATAGCAACGCCGCGTTTTACGAATTGTGCAATAACGCCAAGTGGATAGTTTACCCACGATTTATCGAGTGGAGTAGTGAGTTGGTCGAACCCAAGAGAAATAATTTCAGGTTGATTCAACGATTTGAAATTCATTACTTTCTCATCGTTTTTAGCCATCAATAAATAGGTGCCAAAACTCAGTGCGCATGGAAAAACTGAACCGCCATTATAATCGGTGTGCTCGCCAATAAGGTTTACACGGCCAGGTGAAAAATACACTGCATCGGCAGTTTTGCCGTATGCAGAATCGAAAGCTGCTTTTAATTCTGTTACTGTCATAATCTTTTTTATGTGTTGGAGTTTGAAAATTTAACACGCAAAGTAACAAAAAAAAGAGCCCTTATTAGAAAAAAAAAGCATGTTGTAAAGCATGTTTTATTCGATTAATCATTTTTTAATATAGAAATAAAACAATATCATAAAAAAAAATATTAACGATATTTTGCTTTGCAATTGCATTAAGAATTAAATAAGTATATTTGCGTTTCGAACTCACAAAAAATACTACTCCACTATGTACGGTCAATTTCAATCTCATTTGCAAGCCGAGCTCAGTTCTATACATCAAGCAGGCTTATATAAAACCGAACGCATTATCACATCACCTCAGGGAGCTGTTGTTCGTGTGGCAGCAGGCAAAGAAGTGTTAAACTTTTGTGCTAACAATTACCTTGGTTTAGCCAACAATTCCGAATTAATTCAAGCCGCCAAAAGTGCATTGGATACCCATGGTTACGGTGTTTCGTCGGTTCGATTTATATGTGGAACGCAGGATTTGCATAAACAATTAGAAGCTGCTATCGCTCGTTTTTTTGGCACAGAAGATACCATTTTGTATGCTGCCTGTTTCGATGCTAATGGTGGCGTTTTCGAACCGCTTTTAGGCGAAGAAGATGCCATTATTTCGGATGCGCTCAATCATGCATCTATTATCGACGGTGTACGACTGTGCAAGGCAAAGCGCTACCGTTATGCCAATGCCGACATGACCGATTTAGAGGCACAACTCATTGCTGCTCAAGAGCAACGTTTTCGATTAATTGTTACCGATGGTGTTTTTTCGATGGATGGTAATGTAGCAACTTTGGATAAAATATATGCTTTAGCCCAAAAATACAACGCAATGGTGATGGTTGATGAGTCGCACTCGGCAGGTGTAGTCGGCAAAACCGGACGAGGCGTTACCGAGTTATACAATTTAAAAGGTAAAATCGAAATTATTACCGGTACACTCGGTAAGGCTTTTGGAGGTGCTATTGGCGGATTTACAACTGGTAAAAAGGAAATTATCGACTTACTTAGGCAGCGTTCACGACCTTATTTATTTTCTAATTCAATACCACCTATGGTGGCTGCTGCTGGTATTCGTATGTTCCAATTGTTGGACGAATCAAATGCGTTGCAAGAAAATCTTCACAGCAATACTACTTATTTTGTGGAACGAATGAGAGCTATTGGTTTTGACATAAAACCCACAGAATCTGCTATTTGTGCAGTAATGCTCTATGATGCAAAATTATCTCAAGATATGGCTGCCCGTTTGCTCGACGAAGGCATTTATGTAATAGGGTTTTATTTCCCCGTAGTTCCCAAAGGACAAGCGCGCATACGCGTTCAGATTTCAGCTGCCCATACTACCTACCAATTAGATAAATGTATTGCCGCATTTCAAAAAGTGGGGAGATTTCTTAATGTGCCAATGCGTTAATATGCCAATTAACTAATAAACCAATTAACCGATGAACCAATTAACTAATAAACCAATTAACAGATGAACCAATTAACTAATAAACCAATTTTAAAATGAAAGCACTTGTAAAATTACGTCCCGAAAAGGGAATCTGGATGGAAGATGTTCCGCTTCCGCACGTTGGAATAAACGATGTGTTAATAAAAATAAAGAAAACCGCCATTTGTGGCACCGATTTGCATATTTATAAATGGGATGATTGGTCGGCGCGTACAATAAAAACACCCATGACAATTGGACACGAATATGTGGGTGAGGTAGTTGAAAAAGGGCGTGGTGTAAAAAACATACAAATTGGCGATCGCGTTACAGGCGAAGGACATATAGCCTGTGGACATTGTCGCAACTGCCGACGAGGCAAACTTCATGTGTGCGAAAACAGCATTGGTGTTGGCGTAAACCGTGATGGTGCGTTTGCCGAATTTCTCTCGCTGCCAGCCGAAAATGTAGTGCGATTGGACAAACGTATTCCCGACGAAATTGCCGCCATAATGGATCCGTTTGGCAATGCAACACATACGGCTTTATCATTTCCAATGATTGGCGAAGATGTGCTCATAACCGGTGCGGGTCTTATTGGAACAATGGCCACTGCGATTTGTAAATTTGCTGGAGCACGCAATATTGTGGTAACAGACCTGAGCGATTACCGCCTCGATATTGCCCGAAAAATGGGTGCTACCATGACGGTTAATCCTCGGCATGGTGAAACAATTGAAGGCGCTATTCAAAAACTGAATATGCACGGTTTCGATATTGGTTTAGAAATGTCGGGCTCGCCCATTGCCTTCGAAAGTATGATCGAAAACATGTACAACGGTTCAAAAATTGCTTTGTTGGGTATTTTACCAAATTCAACTACTGTAAAATGGGATCAAATCATTTTTAAAGCATTAACACTCAAAGGAATTTACGGTCGCGAAATGTGGGAAACTTGGTACCAAATGGAACAAATGCTCATCACGGGCATCGACCTCACGCCGGTAATTACACATCGCTTTGGTATCGACGATTTTCAGAAAGGTTTCGACATTATGGAAAGTGGCGAATGCGGTAAAGTGATATTAAATTGGGAATAATGGTGGTGGAAAAACAAGCCATTTATACCAAATTGGTGGCGTCGAAGATCACATTCATATTATTGTTGATGTTCATCCGACAAACTCAATTTCGGATTTGATAAAAGACATTAAATTAGCGAGTTCTGAGTTTATAAAGAGCAATCACCTATTTCCAAATTTCAACGGTTGGCAAACCGGATATGCTTATTTTACGTATTCTAACGAAGCCAGAGGAAACCTAATTGATTATGTCAAAAACCAGGAATCGCATCATCATAAAAAGTCTTTCAAAGAGGAACTTATCGAATTATTGCAGGGGCATGGGGTTGCATTTGACGAACGCTATTTGGATTAAGTTGTTGTTATTGAACCCCATTCGGGGTTCAGCAGGGTGAGAGTTTCTGCTGTACATCCATGCACTTCGTACATGGTTAAGGAAAATTCAACTACTTCGCAGTTCGAGAGGAGGGTGAGCGTTTTCACATCCACGCATTTCATACGTGGTTAAGGTTATCTAACTGCTCCCGTTTAGGGCGGGATGTACGCTACGCTACCATTCGCAGTTTTAAGTTCGCACCAAACATCGAATGGGCTTGAATAGTCTTGACCCTGTGCGAAGTGCATAGAGAAGAAAACTACAAACGCTGGCTCAAAACCCCGAATGGGGTTTAACGTACTTAACCTTGTACGAAGTGCAAGGATGATAAAGCGCTAACTACTAACACAAAACCCCGAATGGGGTTGAATCTCCTTAACCACGTATGAAATGCGTGGATGATAAAACTCCAAACTCTACCACACAACCCCGAATGGGGTTGAATAATAAAACTAATTTGTTTAAAACTTCCCCCAAAAAACCTACAACCTACCGCTACTTGTTTTAAAATAATTAACTACATTTGGAGCGGGAAAAATCAATCAAAAAACAGATTATTAAAACCCGTTTTGCTAACAAAATTGATGCTCTAAAAGAACAAAAATATTGAACTGGTATAAAAATTAAATAACAAGTTTAACTTGCGCGAAATACAGAAGTACTTTTATGGAAAATATCGCATTAATAAATGATATCCAAGGTTTATATGGAAACATTGCCGAACTAATTAAGCAAGCCAAAACCCGTGTGGCTATTGCAGCTAATGCTGAATTAACAATGTTGAACTGGACAGTTGGAAAATCTATCAATGACTTTATTCTAAAAGGCAATCGAGCACCTTACGGTAAGCAAATAATTGCAAAACTATCGGAATTGTTAGTGTTGAATTTTGGCACTGGGTGGTCTTCGAAGCAATTAATGCATTGTCTCCGCAGTGCGGAGAGTTTTTCGGAAGAACAAATTGTCTCCGCAGTGCGGAGACAATTGAGTTGGACACATCTAAAAACAATTTCGTACGAAAAAGATGCTCTAAAGCGGGAGTTTTATTTGGAAATGTCTATTATTCAACGTTGGAATACGCGTACACTTGCCGACCAAATAGATAAAATGCTTTTTGAGCGTACTGCAATAGCGAAGAAACCTGAGCAACAAATACAGGAAGCCTTACAGCAACTTAAAGAAGAAGATTTAATACAACCGGATTTATTCTTTAAAAACACCTATATTCTCGATTTCCTGGGCATAAAGAATACGCATTCCGAAAAAGAATTAGAAAATGCATTATTAGCTAACCTCGAAATATTTATATTGGAGTTAGGTGCCGGATTTGCCTTTGTTGAGCGACAAAAACGGATCTCAATCGATGCTGTGGATTATCATCTCGATTTGCTATTTTATCACCGAAAATTAAAACGATTAGTTGCAATTGATTTAAAATTAGGAAAATTCAAACACGAGTACAAATCACAAATGGAACTTTACCTGCGCTGGCTCGAACGAAATGAAATGCAAAAAGGTGAAGAAAAACCCATTGGACTATTACTTTGTAGCGAAGGAAATACAGAACACATTGAACTTTTGATGCTCGACGAAAAAGAAATTAAAGTGGCACAATATCTCACCGAATTGCCATCGAAAAAATGGTTTGCCGATAAACTGCATAGAGCCATTGAAATTGCGAAAATGAATGACGAAGCCTAAAATACACACAAGCTATTGTAAACCAACTATCCGAAGAAGTACGAACAGAACTTTGGGAAGCATAATCTAATGGTGTAGAAATTCTTGAAAGCAAACCACTCTTTTTGTTTAAAACTTCCACTGAAATACTTGTAAACACCTGCCAAAAATTTTAAAATAATTAACTACATTTGGAGCGGGAAAAACAATCCAAAAAACAAACAATAGTAACCTTTTTAGACAACAAAATTGATAATCGACTATATCATATTTTAATATGGAAAATTTAGAGAATAAACAAAACAGGAAACAACGTGGCAAAGTAAAAGATCAAGTTGTATTTCCATTGCCTGAAGGGTTGAAAAATATGCCCGATAGTTATTTTACTTTCATTAAATTAATCAAAGAGCAGATTGTTAAAAAACGCTTAGAAACCATTCTTGCGGCAAATTCGACAATGATAATAATGTATTGGAAAATCGGAAATGCTATTTTGGAACGACAAAAAAATGAAGGTTGGGGTTCAAAAGTTATTGACCGAATGTCGTACGACTTGAAAAACGAATTTCCCGATATGAATGGCTTTTCGCCCCGTAACCTTAAATATATGCGTAAATTTGCTGATACATGGACTGATTTTGAAATTGTGCAACGCACCGTTGCACAAATTCCATGGCGAAGCAATATTATGAGCGCGACATACTTAAATCGTTGCCCGACGATTTAAAAGATAGCTTACCAAGTATCGATGAAATTGAAAAAGAACTGGAAAACGAATAAACCAAGTTTACACCATGCGCGGATAATGAAACTCAAAATACTGCTCACAACCCCGAATGGGGTTAAACGTACTTAACCTTGTACGAAGTGCAAGGATGATAAAAACGCTAACTACTAACACACAACCCCGAATGGGGTTGAATTTCCTTAACCACGTATGAAATGCGTGGACAAAGGATGTCCCGACAACACTTTACCTTCCAACCCCGAATGGGGTTGAATAAACAGATAAACTGACTGGTTTGTAACTACTAAGATTTAATAATAGAAAATAATCTCAATTAGGTTAATGAGTTAGAAATAATGTTTATATTTGCGGGGTGAAAAATGCGCTACTTCAGATGTAGGAAAATACTATGGGTATATCTTTTAAATACTTAATGAAAAATATGCTTAGATTAATGACTATATCATGTGTTTAGACCTTTTGTAGATAAAAGGAAAAAAACGGAAAATCAACTTAAAAACGAATAGAAATGACACTAAAAGAATCAGTTTTGAAAAGTCTGGATGACATTGGAGAAATCACAAATTATGCATCTGTAGTGACAAATATAATTGACAAAAATTATTATGATTTTGGAACTGCAAAAACACCAGGCGGGACAGTTTCAGCAATTTTAGGCGACTTCATTCGTAATGGTGACACAAGAATAAAAAGAATAAAACAAGACAACGGAACTTACTGGTATTATCTGACTAAAAATGAAGAGATTATCAACATTGAAGCTGTGTCTAACTTGACTAGTGGTGCTGAAACAACAAAAACAAAAGTTCTAAAGACCGAAAAACAAAAAACTTACGATGAAAGAGATTTGCATAAATTGTTAAGTAGCTATTTAAAAAACACAAGCATTTACTCTAAGACTATTTTCCACGAACAATCAAACGGAAAAGACAACAACCAAATTTGGACTCACCCAGATATGGTTGGAATTAAGTTTCTAAACTTGCAAACTAAAGTAAGTCAGAACTTTTTAAAATCTATTAAGCGAATTGACACGTTTAAACTTCACTCATACGAATTAAAGAAAGAAATTAACAACGACAGCGAACTAAAGAAAGCTTACTTTCAGGCAGTTTCAAATTCAAGTTGGGCAAACTATGGTTATTTAGTTGCTTTTGAGTTTAGCGATAGTTTGACAGAAGAAATGGAAAGATTAAATCAATCATTTGGAATTGGTATAATCGAACTGAATTCAAATCCATATAGAAGCAAAGTTCTTTTCCCTGCAAAATCTCGTGAATTAGACTTTAAAACTATCGATAAGCTTTGTAAAATCAACAAAGACTTCGAGAAATTTATCGAACAGACAGAGAAACTAATGACCGCAGAAGAACGCTATTATAAATCGACTGAAAAAGAACTTGACGAATTTTGTGACAACTATTTCGTAAACGATACTGAAGTTGAACTTTACTGCAAAGACAAAAATATTCCGACAGAAAACGAATGATAATCATACAATAACCCTGCTCGGCGTACTTTCAATATAAAGTATTAAGGCTCGTTATAAGCTCTTTGCCTATGTCGCGGTAGAAGCAATGCAAAGCTCTGCTTTGCATATTAAAAATGTCATAAATGCTTTTACAGGGAGCAGCAAAGACTTTCAAATAATAAAGATATTTTAGACAAATATAAAAACAGGGATATAATCAACTAACTATGTCGAAAGGCTCAAAAATAAATGTCAATGATACGCAGATAACAGTTATCAGTGAAAATAAAATTGATTTTATCAGCTTAATCGATATGACATCGGTTTTCAATGAAGGTAGCGGATTAATTGGAAAATGGATAACCAACAAAAACACATTGGAATATGTGGGGACATGGGAGAAAATCAACAATCCAATTTTCAATTACCCCGAATTCGGGGTAATTGAAAATGAAGCTGGAGTTAATCGTTTTATAATGTCGGTGGGGCAATGGATTAAAAGAACAAATGCTGTGGGCTTACTAGTGAAAGCCGGAAGATTTGGCGGTACGTATGCACACAAGGATATTGCATTTCATTTTGCCATGTGGTTAAGTCCCGAATTTCAAATCTCGAAAGTATTAATGCCATGCTTATCCATCAGGGATTGTCACAGCAAGAACGGCTAATTCAATTGAATCAAATGTCAATTACTCTAATGAAATCATTATTAAATCATCAGGAAGCAACCAAAAACTTGAAATGATTTCTGAACTGAGTGTTGGATATCTGCTAAACGTAGGCTATTGAGCTCGGCATAGTCTCTTTGCCTATGTCGCAGTAAAAGGAAGTCTGCCGACTTCCAAATTTGGATAGTGGAATCGATATTTAGGGTCAGCGACCCGATGCTATTTGTAGCTGCGAATTTCACCGTCAGCCCCCAAAGGGTCGGAGACCCGCAATATGGAAACGACGAATGTAAGATTGTGGGGGTGAATATTGATATTGATATTGCGGGTCTCCGACCCTTGAAAATTCATCGTTGTACGAATTTTCTACAAATATTGCGGGTCTCCGACCCTTAAAGATATATCGATTGTGGTTTTTACAAATTAAATCGGGTCTTCGACTCTTATACATTTAGGGTCAGCGACCCGATGCTATTTGTAGCTGCAGATTTCACCGTCAGCCCCCAAAGGGTCGGAGACCCGCAATATGGAAACGACGAATGTAAGATTGTGGGGGTGAATATTGATATTGATATTGTGGGTCATTCTCCCCTATTATAGTTATCAAGGCATTAATAATTGATTAAATATGAATGATATTAACGGATTAGTTTTATTAATTGGCGAAACGCAACACTACTTTAAGCAACAAGCAAGTAAACAAGTAGATGTTGCATTGACCTTGCGAAATTGGTTTTTTGGTTATTATATTTCGGAATATGAGCTGAACGGGGCAGATAGAGCTGCTTACGGCGCAAAACTATTTAAAGAAATTGCGTATCGCCTTGAAAAAAACGGATATAAACAGATTCGTGAAAGGCATCTTTATTTGTGTAAAGATTTTTATTTGAGCTATCCACAGATTTTGCGGTCACTGTCCGCAGAATTTTATATTTCTGAATTTCAAGACAATACGATTTTGCGGACAGCGTCCGCAAAATTAAATAAAGTTGAAATGAACGAAAATGAAAAGCTACTTCCTCAAGCTAAACAGTCAGCATCTTCAAATATCCAAATTGATGTGAATAGGCTAATTAATCAACTAAGTTTCTCTCATATTATCGAATTACTTAAAGCTGAAACAGCATTAAAGCGGAACTTTTACGAATTAGAAGCTATCAAAAACGCTTGGTCGGTAAGGGAGTTACAACGTGCTATGAATAGTCTGCTTTTTGAACGTACAGGTTTAAGTACGAACAAACAAGCCGTGTTGGACACTTATAATAAACGAAAGTCTGTAAAAGCAGAAGATGTTTTTAGGAATCCTTTCATATTAGAGTTTTTAGGTTTAAAAGAAGAGACGGAATACTCTGAATCGCAATTAGAACAAGCGATTATTAATCATTTACAATATTTTTTATTAGAACTAGGAAAAGGTTTTTGTTTTGAAGCTCGTCAAAAACGAATTACATTCGACAACAAGCATTATCGTATCGATTTAGTGTTTTATCATCGCGTACTAAGATGTAATGTGTTAATTGATTTGAAGATGGGCGAATTTACACATGCCGATGCAGGACAGATGAATGTGTATTTAAACTATTTTACTGAGAATGAAATGTTAGCTGAAGATAATCCACCGATTGGAATTATACTTTGTGCAAGTAAAAATGAAAGTCTGGTACGATACGCTACCACTGGTTTGGCTCAGCAAGTGTTTGTGAATAAATACATGCTTAATTTGCCCAATGAAGAAGATTTAAAGAAAATTATTGATGAAGAGCAGAATAAAGTAATACGTTGATTAAAAATAAATCTCTTTTTCAGCGACCCTATGGTAATTGTTGCTACGGAATGAATCATCCGACCCTTGAACAAATATCGCGATTGTGGTTTTTTATAAATTACATCGGGTCATCAACCCAAATGCAACTAAGTTAAACAAGAAAAAATCGAACAAATAACAGACATGAAACATTCGAGCGAAATACTTCTTTACCAAACTGCCAATGGCGAAACAAAAATTGATGTTCGGTTGGAAGATGAAACGGTGTGGTTAAATCAAAGGCAAATGGCTGATTTATTTCAGACCACTGTGCCAAATATCAATATGCACTTGATAAACATATTTGAAAAAGGTGAATTAGATAAAATTTCAACTATTAAGAATTCCTTAATAGTTCGATTGGAAGGAAACAGGCAGGTAAATCGCAATATTTAATATTAAAACTTGTAGTAATGAAAATAACCATCATTCAAGATAAAATCTTTTGGGCAGATAAAACGGCAAACTTTGCTGCTATCGAAAAACAGTTAGAAACAATAAAAGGAGCAACTGATTTGGTAGTGCTTCCAGAGCTATTTTCAACAGGTTTTTGTACCGAAAACCCTGAATTGGCCGAAACAATGGAAGGTGTAACAGTTCAATGGCTAAAAAAGTGTGCTGCAAAATATCAGCTTGCCATTACGGGAAGTTTTATGGCTACCGAAAAAGGCAAAAACTACAATCGAAGCTTTTTTGTTTCGCCAGATGGAAAAATTGAAACTGCCGATAAGCGTCATTTATTTAGCGTTGGTGGGGAGCATACGCATTTCGAAGGGGGCAATACAAAATTGCTTGTCAACTACAAAGGCTTTAATATACAGGTGCTTGTGTGTTACGATTTGCGTTTCCCGGTGTGGGCTCGCAATGTAGATAACGCCTACGATTTATTGATTTATGTGGCTAATTTCCCCGAAAAACGTATTCGCAATTGGGATATTTTGCTGCAAGCACGCGCTATCGAAAACCAAAGTTATGTGTGTGGCGTAAATTGCATTGGCACAGATGGCGCTGGCATTGCCTACAACGGACACTCCACTTTGCTCGATTTCATTGCAACGCCACTTCTCACCTGTCCCGAAAACGAAACTTCGGTGCTGACCTACGAATTAAATAGCGAGACTTTGCATCGCTTCCGAGCAAAGTCTCCTTTTTGGAAAAATGCGGATAAATTCAGTATCAATATATAAACTGACCAAACTCACTTTCTATCATCAATTCTTTTTTAGTTGAAGCTTCGAAATATCCAACTATCTGAGCGTCAATGTTAAATGATTTTGAAATGGCAATTACTTGTTCGGCAAATTCGGCTGGCAAATACACTTCTAAACGATGCCCCATGTTGAAAACTTTGTACATTTCGCGCCAATCTGTGCCCGATTCTTTTTGAATAAGTTTGAAAAGCGGCGGAACGGGGAAAAGGTTATTTTTCACCACTTTTAGATTTTCAACAAAATGCAATATTTTTGTTTGCGCGCCTCCTGAGCAATGCACCATGCCATGAATCTGTGGGCGCATTTCGGCCAATAATTTTTTTACCACCGGCGCATACGTGCGGGTAGGAGAGAGGACTAATTTTCCGGCATCTATATCCAAGCCTTCTACGGCATCGGTCAGTTTGCATGAGCCCGAATAAGCCAACTCTTGCGGAATATCGGCATTGTAACTTTCGGGGTATTTTACAGCTAAATAATTGGCAAACACATCGTGGCGCGCCGAAGTCAAGCCGTTGCTTCCCATGCCACCGTTGTATTCGTGCTCGTAGGAAGCTTGTCCGCTCGACGATAAGCCAACAATCACATCTCCAGCTTTAATATTTGCATTATCAATCACTTCGGAGCGTTTCATACGGCAAGTTACGGTGCTGTCAACAATAATAGTGCGCACCAAATCGCCCACATCAGCCGTTTCGCCACCTGTTGGGTAAATATTTACGCCCATAGTAGCCAATTCAGTTACCAACTCATTGGTTCCATTGATGATAGCCGAAATTACTTCGCCCGGAATGCGGTTTTTGTTGCGCCCAATGGTCGACGAAAGTAGAATATTATCGGTAGCACCCACGCAAAGCAAGTCGTCGATATTCATTATCAACGCATCTTGCGCAATGCCTTTCCAAACGGAAATATCGCCTGTTTCTTTCCAATAAATATAAGCCAATGACGATTTTGTGCCTGCGCCATCGGCATGCATAATATTGCAATAATCGGGGTCGTTTCCCAAAAAATCGGGAATTATTTTGCAAAAAGCCTGCGGAAATAGCCCTTTATCGATGTTTTTAATAGCATTGTGCACATCCTCTTTCGAAGCCGAAACTCCGCGCAGATTGTAACGTTCGTCGTTCATATATTTTAGTTTGTAAAGTTTTTAAAGTCTTTTAGTTATAAAGTTTTTAGAGTTATAAAGTTCATAAAGTAAATGGTCATTTCATCTTAACATCACCACATCACCACATCACCTCATCACCACATCATCACATCATCACATCATCACATCATCACATCACCTCATCATCTCCCCGCTTTTTCCACCATTTTTTTCAACCTATCGTTGAATATTTGTTCTTTCAATAGTTTTTCCAATGGAATGTGCATACGGTAACACCAAAAATTATTTGGATTATCGGGCACGTTAATTCGTTCATTTTTAGGGTTTTCGGCACATAATTGTGTTTCTGTCGCCATCCAATCTTGCCAAGGTAAAATGACCCACATAGCATTCGATTCCAAATGTTGCTGTACAATTTTTTCGGCTAACCACTGTTCACATTTTGCTGGAGCATCGCCTTCGAATCCTAATATTTGATTAAAAAATCGTTGCGAAACAATCGGATTTTCTTCCCACCAAGCACGTATCGGGTTCATGTCGTGGGTAGAGGTAGTGCAAACCGACAAATACGGTGCGTCGGCTGGTAAGCCAAATTCAACATTGGGAGCTTTGGGCATGCGCTGAATTTCGAGACTTAAAATTTCGAGTGCTTGCATCACTTCTGGAACTGTGGCCGGCACCATTCCCAAATCCTCACCACACACCAACATATTTGTTGCCGATAGGAGTGGGGGCAGTTTTTCGTAAGCTTTGTCGCGCCAAAACTCGTTGTGTCTGCGATAGAAGTACTCCACATACAAACGGTCGAAATTCTGTTTCTGTTCGTTGTTCAATGCCTTGAATGAATGAGAATTATGCATCGAAATGCGTGGGTGAAATTTCTCCGAATCGCGTTTATCGCGCAAAAATAATACTTCGCTGTGCAAAGCGTACAAGCCATCGCGAAGGACACTTTCAGCCTGTGTTAAATGATAACCGAAATGTTCTTTGATTTTTCGTTGTGTATCGAAATTCGGCTTAAACGAATACTGAAAATCTCCATTGGGAACTAAAAATTCCTTTTTTACAAACTCCGTTTTTTCTCCAAAAAGAGCATTTATAACTGTTTCGTTTATAAAAGGTTTTGTCAATCTATCCTCGTCCCAAACAATTCCCGCTTGTTCAATTTCTTTAATAGAATAAGGCAAAGCGGGATGGAAATTACCTGTGAGCCCCCACACATCGCTTGTAGGAATTTCCCAAATACGGAAAAAGCCCAAAATATGGTCGATTCGATAAGCATCGAAATATTCTGCTAATTTGGCAAAGCGTTTTTTCCACCAACTGTAACCATCTTCTTCCATTTTTTCCCAATTGTAGGTTGGGAAACCCCAATTTTGACCCGTTACCGAAAAATCGTCGGGAGGCGCACCAGCTTGCATTTGGGTGTTAAAAAGCTGAGGATCAACCCACGCATCTACGCTGTGCGGACTAACGCCAATAGGTATATCGCCTTTTAGAGCCACGCTATTGGCAGTGGCATACGCATGCACTTCGCTCAATTGCAGGTGCAGGTGATATTGCAAAAAATAATAAAGCGCTAATTTTTCGTAATTCTCCGATTGCGGTTGGGCTAATTTTTCAATTTCCGCAGGATTATAAACACTGTATTTCGTCCATTTCGTAAATTCGGGTGTGCCATACACATCGCGCAAATGCGAAAAGGCTGCATACGGTACTAGCCATTCTTTGTTTTTTTCAAAAAATAATTTGTATTCTTTTTGGGCAAAAATGCGTTTGGAGTTTTGAGCGAATATTTCTAAGAAACAAGCCCATTTTGTGTTAATAACGGCTTCATAATCAACAGTTTCTTTCTCGTTCAATTCTTTTTGTTTCGCACTGTAAAAAGAGTTGCGGGCTGTGTCGTTTAGCTTTCCCATTTTATCCAAATTCAGGTAAACAGGATGGAGTGCATACACCGAAACGGCATTGTAGGGGTACGAATCGCCGTTGGTATAGTTGAGCGTAGTGTCGTTTATGGGTAGCGTTTGAATCATTCGTTGCCCGGTGCGTTTTGCCCAATCTACCATCAATTTCAGGTCGTTAAATTCGCCAATACCAAAGCTTTTTTTGCTTCGCAACGAAAATACGGGAATTGCCACTCCTGCACCTTTCCAATTGGTGCAGCTCACTCGCAAATGTTCATCGCCGATAATTGTATTGGTTTGTTTATCAGTGCTTTCTACTCTTCTGTTCTCGCCCGCTTCCCATTCGCAGATAGAATTTGATTGCCCATCCAGCACCAAATATTTGTATTCCAACGGGAAAGTAATTTTGGACAAAGGCAAAGTAAATTCCCAATCGGGGAAATGCGATTCGTTCATGCGAACTAAAGCAGATTCGTTCCAGTTTCCAAGTATTTCTTGATTTCCCGAAATAGCTATGTAGTTGTGCGGCTGCATTTTGGGGCAATGCAAACGAAGGGTAATTTCACCTTTGTTCGATTTATGTTTTAGCTCGTTGCGTTTTAGAAATAGTTCGGCAAACAAGAACGCATTAAAAGGGCTTTCGCTGGTTGGTCCGCGCCAAGTATCGCGAAACAAAATGTGTTTTTTTGTTTCGGGTAATCGGAGTTTTCGGCTTGCTCCTGTTTCATACATGATGCTACCATCGGGCTGCTGCACGCCGTAGCGGTAGTTTTCGAAGTTTTGATCCGGTTGGTTGGCGAGTTCTAATTTCCAAATACCATTGCCCGTGTGATACATCGGGAAGTTTTTTTTAACGCAATTATCAGCGTTGTAGGCAAACAGATGGAGCGACTGTCCCCATTTTGTTTCGAAATGCAAGCTGAACAATAGTGTCATTCGCGTATAAATTATGCTTTTGTAAGTGTAGTAAGCTGTTATAAATCAAAGGTATAAATAAAACAAAAAGAACCTTCCGGATTGTCTCAGGAAGGTTCTTTTCAAAGAGGTTCGTGGCGGATTCGAACCGCCGTAATCGGTTTTGCAGACCGGTGCCTAGCCACTCGGCCAACGAACCTTGTTTTTCGGACTGCAAAGATAGTGCTTTTTGACGAAATAAACAAAACGTTTTTTTGAAAAATAAATTGACAGTAATTTTTAACATCATTATTTGTTTAAAATATTGTTTTTAAATCGAAGTTAGTTATATTTGCAACTATAAATAAACCCAATTTTATTAACAAAACAATATTTATTTTTTTATGAACAAAATTAAACAACTAAGTCTTTTGATTATTGTAGTTTACCTGAGTAGTTGCGCCGCCATTTATCGAAACATTGGACCCGAAAAAATTAACTACCCAACCCCGTTAGGAACAGAAAATGTTGAAATTTCGTACAGATACGATGTGCTTCGCGAAGCAGGAAATAAAAAGTATCCGAAAAAAGAAATTAAAAACAACATACGAGTTGTTGCCGTAAAAATAACAAACAAAACCGATACTACAATTGAAATTTCAAGAGATTTGGATTTTTATTGCGGATCGTCGAGGGTTAATCTGCTCACACCTATCGACATAAAAGAAAGCATTAAACAAAATTGGCCGCCATATTCGCTCTATTTAATAGGTTGTATTTCTACTAGTCCATTAGATATTATCGTTTTTGGTGCTATAGGTGTAGGCAACATGGCTGTGGCCGGAGGTTCGAATAAAAAACTACTTTTAGAACTTACTAAATATGACATTCGAAATAAAATATTGGAAAAGGGAGAGTCGGTTATTGGTTTAATTGGCTACGAAACACTTCATGCTGACCCGATAATTGTAAAACTAAAACGCTAGTTATATTTGCAACTATAAATAACCATTCAACAAATGACAACAATTGAACTAAAATCCAATCTTCATAGCCTGATTGAGAATATTAACGATAAAAATATATTGTCTGGTTTCTACCAATTGCTTATCAAAACTAAAGAAAATAAAGTTGGATTGCTTTGGAATAAACTTTCAACTGAACAACGATTTGAATTAGAGCAACTTGCAAGTGAAGATGACGGTAGTTTGAATTTAATTACGAATGAAGATATTATGAAAAAATATCAAAAATGAAAGTAAAAGTTTATTGGTCAAGTAAGGCTGAAAAACAATTTCAATCGATAGTTGAGTACTTAGAAACAAATTGGGGTTTAAGTTCTGCATCAAAATTTATTATCTCAATTTTTGAATTTATTGAGGTTTTATCTGATTTCCCTGAAATCGGAACTTTAGAACACGCGGAATTAAATATTAGAGGGTTTGTTGTGGTGAAACAAATTACTATTTTCTATCAAATCAGAAAAAATAAAATTGTGATTCTGAATTTATATGACAATAGACAAAATCCAAAAAAAAATAGATTCTTTAATTAATGCATTCTTTTTGTCTATGATTTTTAAATCGATTTAATTTACATGCAGCAATTCCTTTCCATTTTAAAACAATATTGGGGCTATGATGCGTTTCGACCGCTTCAGGCCGATATTATTCAGAGTATTGCCGATGGAAAAGATACGCTGGGATTGATGCCCACCGGTGGTGGAAAATCGCTTACTTTTCAGGTTCCTGCTATGGCTATGGAGGGTGTTTGCATTGTGGTTACGCCCCTTATAGCCCTTATGAAAGATCAGGTGGAAAACCTGAAAAAACGTGATATTCGGGCTGCTGCCATTTATTCGGGCATGACGAATAACGAAATTATGCTCGTGCTTGATAATTGCGTTTTTGAAGCGTATAAATTTCTTTATGTTTCGCCCGAACGACTTGCTACAGCTCTTTTTTTAGAAAAAATGAGTCAAACACGCGTTTGTATGATTGCTGTGGACGAATCGCACTGCATTTCGCAATGGGGTTACGATTTTCGTCCTTCGTATTTACGCATTGCCGACATACGCGAATTGATGCCCGATGTACCTGTGTTGGCGCTTACTGCCACTGCCACACCCGAAGTGGTGGACGATATTCAGGAAAAATTGCATTTTCGACAAAAAAATCTTTTTCAAAAAAGCTTCTCACGCTCCAACCTCGCCTATGTGGTTCGAATTACCGAAAACAAAGATGAGTATTTGCTCAAAATTTTAAATACCGTTCCGGGTACATCGGTGGTTTACGTTCGCAATCGCAAAAAAACGAAGGAAGTAGCAGATTTTTTAGTCCAAAATGGAATTGCTGCAGAGCATTTTCATGCTGGCTTGAAAAACGAGACTAAAGATGAACGGCAGCGTCGCTGGAAAAACGACGATACACGCGTTATTGTTTCAACTAATGCGTTTGGAATGGGAATAGACAAAGCTGAAGTGCGAACAGTGGTACATCTCGACCTTCCCGATTCGTTGGAAGCTTATTTTCAAGAGGCTGGTCGAGCTGGGCGCGACGAGAAAAAAGCTTATGCTGTGCTACTTTACAATAATGGTGATGCTGTGAAAATGCGCAAACGCGTTTCGGATTCGTTCCCAGGTAAAGAGATGGTGGTGAAAATTTACGATTCGCTGTGCAATTATTATCAAATTGGCGTTGGCTCTGGACTTGAGCGGGTTTTTGCATTCGATATTGCCGATTTTTGTATCCGCTACAAATTGCCGATTCTTATTGTACACAATTCGCTCAAATTACTGCAACAAGCTGGTTACATTGAACTTACCGACGAACAGGAAAGCTCGTCGCGCTTGCTTTTTACTGTCGATCGCGACAATTTATATAAGCTCCGCCAAACGCCCGATCAGGATAAATTAATTCATATTTTGCTCCGTTCGTACACCGGACTTTTTACTGACCCTGCCTATATAAGCGAAGATTTGATGGCTAAACGCTTGGAGTGGTCGCGCGATCGTGTTTATAATGAGCTTATTGCCTTATCCAAAGAACGCATTGTTGATTACATTCCTCGTAAAAAAACGCCTTTTATTACTTTTACCATCGAGCGACAAGCTACCGAACGCATTGTGCTCAGCAAAGAAGCTTACGACGACCGCCGAGAGCGCTACATAACTCGTGCAAAAAGTGTATTGGATTATGCCAAAGAGGAAAACTTGTGTCGCAGTCAGGTACTACTTTCTTATTTTGGCGAAAAAAACACCAAATCTTGCGGTCAGTGCGACATTTGCCTCAAAAACAAAGAAAACGAAGTAAGCCCCGAATTATTTGAGAAAATAAAAAGACTTGTGCTCGAAGTGCTTCAAAATGAGCCTCTTCCTGCCAATTCATTGTTGCGTAAATTGCCTTTTAAAGAACCGCAGGCCATCCAAGTTATTCGATTTATGATTGACAACGGCGCAATTTTCGAGAATGAATTAATGCAGTTGGAGGTGAAGAACTGAAAAAAAACTACTGTAAGATATAGGAGAAGGGTAAAATACGAAGTTGTTTTTTTTGTTATACGAGAAACACCTCGGCTACAAGGCAAATAAAAGAATTGCTGTGTTGCGAGGTGTTTTCTTGTTTATTTCAAAAATGCTTATTCTCAAAAATACTTCAATTCTTTTCCTTCAATCGAAGTTAATAGGTTGTTAGCTAAGCGACTGGCACCAAATCGGAAAAGTTTGTTGTTGAGCCATTCGTCGCCCAAAATGTGTTTAACCAGTGTATAATGTTTTACAGCATCTTCGGTGGTTACAATGCCTCCGGCTGGTTTGTAGCCAATTTTATCACCCGTTTTGTCGTACCATTCTTTAATCGCCGTACACATTATGTAAGTGGCTTCCAAAGTAGCTGCAACAGGAATTTTACCTGTTGATGTTTTGATAAAATCGGCTCCTGAAGCCAAGCCCAATAATGAAGCTTTTTTGATGTTCGAAGCTGTTTTTAAAGCACCACTTTCGATAATAACTTTCAAATGTGCTGTGCGACAAGCGGCTTTAAGTTCGATGAGCTCTTCTAATACTTCATCGTAATTTTCTTCCAAAAATTTTCCAATAGAAATAACAACATCAATTTCGGTTGCGCCGTCCAATACGCACAAAGCTACTTCGGCTACTTTAACTTCAATAAATGTTTGCGACATTGGAAAACCGGCTGCCACGGAGGCAATTTGAATTTCGGGTAGTGAAAGTCGGTTGCTCACAGTGCTCACCATTGCCGGCGAAATACAAATAGCCGCTACGTTGGGAAGTTGAGGATATGAGGCGTTAAAATTATTCACTTTATTGGTCAATCCCACAATTTCCGCTGTTGTGTCGGTGCTGTTGAGCGACGTAAGGTCGATTAAACTCAAGCAGGTTTTGTACACTGCTGGCGTATTATTTGCATCGTATTCGGCAGCAATAATTTTATCAACTGCTTGTTTTACAACCTCATCGTTGAGGTCGCAATTGTATTTTTTAAAAAGTTCGTCTATTCTGTTCATGATAAAGTTAGAAATTAGTTTTTTAGCTGCCCCAAACCCCTAAAGGGGCTTAAAGAAAAGACCATTCGGTGCTAATTCACATCCCCTTTAGGGGCTTGGGGCTATACATGTTAGTTTATAATCACATCAATTTCTCATTCTCCTTGTGCCTCGTTGCGTCGCGTTCGGTTTTCTTTTGCATGTTTTTTTCGAATGCTTCGGTGAGGTTTACGCCCGTTTGATTTGCCAAACATAAAAGTACCCACAATATATCAGCCATTTCGTCGGGAAGATTTTTGGCTAAATCCGATTTTTTGAACGATTGGTCGCCATAAGTTCGTGCCATGATGCGTGCCAATTCGCCCACTTCTTCGGTCAGAATGGTCATGTTGGTGAGTTCGCTAAAATAGCGTACGCCAATGGTTTTTATCCATTCATCAACTTGTTGCTGAGCTTGATTTAGTGTGAGCTCTTTACTCATTCAATCGTGCAATAATGGTTTCGTTTCCGGTGGTTTTGTCGCCCACTTCCACAAAAATTTCGGTGTCGAGTGGAAAAAATAAATCTACACGCGAACCGAATTTTATAAACCCAAGCTGTTCGTTGAGGTGGCAAGCTTTTCCGGCATGAGCATACGTTACAATACGTCGTGCCAATGCTCCCGCAATTTGTCGAACCAAAATCTGCGTTTTAGCTTCACTTTCGATAACAACCGTTGAGCGTTCGTTTTCGTGACTCGATTTTGGTAAATAAGCCGCCAAATGTCGTCCGTTGTGATGCAGGGATTTAATTACCTTACCTTGAATGGGATACCAGTTGGCATGCACATTAAAAACGGACATGAAAATGGAAACCTGAATGCGTCGGTCGCCAAAATACTCCAATTCGTCGGTTGGTTCTACCACCACAATGGTTCCATCGGCTGGTGCAACAACCAAACCGCTGTCGTCAATCTTAATACGTCGCGATGGATTGCGGAAAAAATAGCCAAAAAACACCAAAACTGCTGCCGAGAGCGTAGTGGTTATAGCCAAAGGGAAAGTGGGGAAACGAAGGTATATGAGTAAGTTAAGCACAAAAAGTATAAAAAGTAGGCTTATCAAAATTAGTCGACCTTCTTTGTGTATTTTTATATATCTCATTGTTTATAAAATAATCTCCTAATTAAAAAATTGTATTACTGATTTAAATTTCATCAAACAAAGATAAAGATTTTTTTTCAGCAATGCAAACCGAGCCCCAAACTTTTGGAATCCATCAAAAAATTGTACCTTTGCGATTGGTTTTTTAATCCTTCCTTTTTTGGCTAATTCTACTTTACCAAATTAAAGATTAAACCACAATAGAAACAATAGGTAAATACTTTAAGTTTTAAAAAATGAGTAAAATCTCTTAAAATACCTTCATGTATTTATCTATTGTGCTCTAAAATTTGTTTTTTCTTTGTTTTCTATTGTGTCTATTGTGGTTTACTATTAGTTGTGTTCAATTTTAGTAAAGTAGAACTAAATAAATAATTATATAACAACAAACGAGTTGTAACTCCGGTTTGAAGCTCGATATTAAATTTTCAGTAAAAATGAATCTATCTTTGCTCACTGCTATATCGCCTGTTGATGGTCGTTATCGCACAAAATCAGTCGATTACGCCCTGTATTTTTCCGAATTTGCCCTTATCCGTTACCGCGTTCAGGTGGAAGTAGAGTATTTTATTGCTTTGTGCGAAATACCGTTACCACAATTAAAAACTGTTCGGGGCGATGTTTTTCCACAGTTGCGAGCTATTTATCAACACTTTACCGAGCAGGATGCACAGGCAATTAAAGATATCGAAAAGGTTACCAACCACGACGTAAAAGCGGTAGAATATTTTCTAAAAGAGAAATTTGATGCGCTCAATCTTATTGATTATAAAGAGTTTATTCATTTTGGTTTAACTTCGCAAGATATAAATAATACCTCTGTGCCGCTTTCGGTCAAAGAAGCAATCAACAACGTGTATCTGCCCGAAATGGAGGCACTCGTTCAGGAATTGCAACATCGTGCCGACGAATGGCGCGATGTGTCGATGCTGGCAAAAACCCACGGTCAGCCAGCTTCGCCAACCCGTTTGGGCAAAGAAATTATGGTTTTTGTATACCGCCTCGAACAACAATTGGAACAGCTTAAAAAAGTGCCTGTTTCGGCAAAATTTGGTGGCGCCACCGGCAATTACAATGCCCACAAAGTTACCTATCCGGCTATCGACTGGAAGGTTTTTGGAAATAGCTTTTTGGCTGATAAATTGGGTTTAGACCGCGAACAGTGGACAACGCAAATCTCAAACTACGACAATTTAGCAGCTCAGTTTGATGCTATGAAGCGTATAAATACAATTCTAGTCGATTTTTGTCGCGATATTTGGACGTATGTGTCGATGGAGTATTTCAAACAAAGCATTAAAGCGGGCGAAGTGGGTTCGTCGGCAATGCCACACAAAGTAAACCCGATAGATTTCGAAAACGCCGAAGGAAACTTAGGTATGGCAAACAGCATTTTTGAGTATTTAGCGTCGAAATTACCTGTATCCCGTTTACAACGCGACTTAACGGACAGCACCGTGCTCCGAAATGTGGGCGTTCCTTTTGCGCACACCCTAATTGCCACGCAAAGTATTCGTAAAGGTTTAGGCAAATTATTGCTCAACGAAACAGCCATTTACCGCGATTTGGACAACACCTGGGCAGTAGTTGCCGAAGGAATTCAAACCATTTTGCGTCGCGAAGGCTACCCAAAACCCTACGAAGCCTTGAAGGCACTCACTCGCACCAACGAAGGCATAACCGAACGTTCCATTCACGAATTTATCGACACCTTAGCCATTGACGATACCGTAAAACAAGAACTAAAACGCATTACACCAAGGAATTATACGGGGGTTTAGCTCGAGGGGCGTTGTTTGGCTCTTTCGCAACAGACATTTCGAGAATCAAAGTTTAAATACTCATTTAGTGAGATATTAAATATTAATTCTTACTTTTGTAAATTGCAAAATAAAGTTCAAGAGTGAATCGAATAAAAGAAGTTTTAGAGCAAAAGGTATTAAATAAGAATGGTTGTCTGAGAAATTGAGCATGAGTTACAATATGGTTAACTCGTATGTCCAAAACAGACGGCAACCAAATTTAGAGGACTTGTACAAGATAGCTGAAATCTATGATGTTGAAGTCAAAGAACTATTAATTCAAAAAAAGTTGAAATAATGGAAAACGAAACCAAAAATATTTTTGAGAATGGAGCAACTTGGCTTCGGGCTGATTTCCATTTGCATACAAAAGCAGATAAAGAATTTTCGTATTCTGGTAACGAAAATGATTTTTGTCGGCTTTACGTTGAGAATCTGAAACAACAAAATATCAATGTTGGAGTCATTACCAATCACAATAAATTTGATAAAAATGAATTTGTTGCTCTAAGAAAAAAGGCTATCAAAGAAGGTATTGGACTGTTTGCAGGAGTTGAATTTTCATTAAAAGAGGGAATTTACATTTTAGTTGTTTTTGGTGCTAAATGGTATCAGGGAGAAACAGACAACATAAACAAATTTTTGGAAAATGCTTTTTACGGAGTTGCTAACTATGACAAGCCTAATTACCCAAATTCAAACTTCAATCTAAAAGAAACGGTAGAAGCCTTAGACAAAATAGGACATGATTACTTTATTATCTTGGCTCATGTTGACGATACCAATGGCTTATTTACGGAGTTGAGAGGCAGAACTCAAGAGGATTTTGTGAAACAAGAATCATTCAGTAAGGTTTTGGCTGTTCAGAAAAGTGTAAATCGTGAAAATTACAACAAACTTTGTTTCTGGCTGAATAGAAAGAATAAAATTGCTTGTGTTGAAGGTTCAGACAATGCTCATGGAGGTATTGATGCAATTGGGAAAGGCAAGGTGACATATATAAAAATTGGAGACTTTAATTTTGAAGCATTAACTTTTGCATTGACTGACAGCGAATACAGAGTTTCACCGAAAGACAAACCTGAGATAAAAAATTCTTACATTAAGTCAATTGCATTTGAAGGTGGTTTATTAGAGGGAACTAAAATTGATTTTTCTGCTGAATTAAACACCCTTATCGGAATTCGAGGTAGCGGAAAATCATCAATTCTTGAAATATTAAGATATACATTGGGAATTCCACTTTTAGATAATGTGGCAGACCCAAAATACAAAAATAGATTAATAGAACATGTTCTTAAAAGTGGAGGTAAATCAGTAGTAACGGTAGTAAATAAACTGAAAGAAGAATACAAAATTGAGAAAATCTTCGGACAAAAGGAAAATATCTATAAAGCTGGAATTTTACATACAGAAATTTCACTTGACGGTATTTCTTTTGATAATCCTATTTATTTTGGACAAAAAGATTTATCAAATAGGAAAGATAAATCGGATGTAAGCAATCCGTTTGACAGTGGTAGTGATTATGAGTCGGATTTGATTAAGCGCCTAACTGGGAATAAATTTAAGGGTATCCAAAATAAAATTGAGCAAAAGAAAAGAGAGGTTGAAAATGCACTATCAGAACTAAAAAAACTTCAAAATTTAAAGGATTTAAAAAAGGATACAGATAGTGATTTACAAAATTGGAAACATCAGCTTAATTTCTTTAAAGAAAAAGGTGTTGAAGACAAGTTGAAACAACAAACCCTATTTGATTCGGATATTTCTAAACTTGTTCAAAACGAATCAACTGTCAGAAGCTATTTAATCGAATTGAAGTCTGTAATTACTAATTATGATTATTTTCTTCAACAAGAAATAATTAGTTCAGAAATTAATAAAGAATTATTTGAGGAAACAAAGACAATCATTCAAGAGCTGAAAATTGAGTTTGAAAAACTAAAAACTATTCAAAAGAATTCGGAACTAAGCCAGCAAAAATTAATAGAGGTAATTTCAAAAATTAATACGAAGAAGGATGGTTTAAAGGAGGAATTTGCAAAGATAAAACGAGAAATAAACACAGATACCATTAATCCCGATAATTTTCTGAATCTAAACAGGCAAATTGAAACTGCTATTCTGAAATTAAAGGAAATTGAAAAATCTGAAAACAGAAGACGCGATTTGCAAACCGATTTATTAGAACGTCTCACTGAATTGGATAATCTGTGGCTTGAAGAATATCAGGTGCTCAATAAAGAGGTAAAGCGAATCAATGAAGCAGAAAGTAAAATTTCGATAGAAGTTGATTTTAAAAGTAGAAAAGATAAATTTCATGATAAACTTAAACAAGTTTTTGGAGGACGGGGTGGAATAGGAATTAATGATAGTACATATAAAGAAATATCAGAACAATACAATGATTTTATTCAGATTTACAAAGATGAAAATCAATTAAAAATTATTTTGAATGAAAATCAGTTTGTTGATTTTAAACGTAGGTTTTCAGAATACTTGAAAGATTTGCTCACTTTCAAAGTAGAAAATAAAATAGTCATTCTATACAATGGGAAATCGTTGGACAAACATTCATTAGGGCAACGAGCCTCGGCATTGATTCTTTTCTTATTGGCTCAGCGAGAAAATGATGTGCTGATTATAGACCAACCCGAAGACGATTTAGACAATCAAACCATTTATGACGAAGTAATAAAGGAAATTAAGAAAATAAAAGGTAATATGCAATTTATCTTTGCAACCCATAATGCAAATATCCCCGTGCTTGGTGATAGTGAAAAAGTTGTTTCGTGTAGCTATGATGAAAAGAATATCACTGTACATTCAGGAACTATTGATAATCATCAAATACAAAGGTTTATTGTTGACATAATGGAAGGTGGAGACGAAGCATTTAACCGCAGAAAAAATATTTACAGCATTTGGAACGTTGAAAAAATATAATTAATATGAACGCATTAGAATTATTAGATATAATTAGCACTGGCGAGACAAGTAAGGTGCAGTTTAAAGAAGAACTCCCTCATCGTGATAGCGTTGCACAAGAAATTGTTGCAATGTCTAATTCTTTAGGTGGTGTTATTCTAATTGGCGTCAAAGATGTTACTGGAGAAATTACTGGATTGACATCTAAGCAGGTTGAGGAATACGACCGTGTGGTTTCTCAAGTGGCAGACAACTTAAAACCACCAGTTTATATAGCAACGGAAGTAATTAAGATTGAGCCGGAAGGAGCATCTTGCAATGTGTTAATTGTTCATTTGCAAGAAGGTATTAACAAGCCATATAAAACAGCTAAAGGGGAGATTTATTTGAAACAAGGCTCAAACAAACGCCTTTTAACTGATAATGGAGAAATAATGCGATTGTTTCAGCACAGCGGAAATCTGCTCGCAGACGAAATGGAAGTGTATGGAACTTATATTGATGATATTGATGAAAGAAGATTTTCGGATTATTTCAAAAAAGAATTTCAAAAATCCTATAAGGATAGAGGGCTTACATTTGAACAGGCTCTTAGGGCAAAAAGAGTTTTAAGAAATAATCAGTTGACACTTGCAGGCTTACTTTTTTTCGGTAAAGACCCACAAGCTGTTAAGCCTGCATTTACAATAAAAGCTGTATCTTATTTCGGAAATGATATTGAAGGCAATGATTACAGGAATAAACCAACTGATTTGAAAGGAACCATACCTGAATTATTTGAACAAGCAATTAATTATTTGAAATCATCATTGTATCATTTACAAGCTGGACAAAACTTTAATTCAATTGGCATTTTAGAAATCTCAGAAATTGCTTTAATCGAACTTATTCAAAACGCTTTAGTTCACAGGGATTATTTTAAAAATTCACCCATAAGGCTAATTATATTCGATAATCGAGTTGAAATAATAAGTCCAGGGAAGCTGCCAAACAGTTTAACAGTAGAAGATATTAAGTTTGGCAACCCTGTGATAAGAAACAATCAACTGGTTTCTTTTAGCACTCATACATTGCCATTTAGCGGATTGGGTTCAGGAGTAAAACGGGCTTTAGCCGAACAACCAAATATCGAACTTGTAAACGATGTTGAAGGCGAACAATTCAAAGTTATCATTCCAAGACCTGAAAAGAAATGAAGTTATCACCAATAGACTATGCGAATTGATATCAGCCAAACAAATTGTAAATTCGTACAGGCAAACTAATTAGAAGCCCCATAATCAGTTATTATTTGAATAAATTTCGCTACTAAATTGAATGAAGATTTGAAGGTTACATTTAATTTTAAAGGTAAACCACAGACTTTTACGGCTTTTTCTGATTTTATTTTTTTTAGTTAAAAGTTTACACTCTTCTTACCAAAAAACAGGGCAAAAAAGTATTATGAACAATTTTTGGATATTATTAAAACGATTTGTGCCGCCATACAAAAAGTATGTAGGGCTTAGTTTACTGTTCAACCTATTGTCAACGGTGTTCAGCTTATTTTCTTTTCTTTCAATCGTTCCAATACTTAGGTTGTTGTTTAAGATTGAGAAAACGGTAACTGTTTATCAACCATGGGCTTGGCACGATAGTTTTAAGAAAATTGTTGATGCCATTGAAAATAATATTTCCTATCAGTTGCAACAATTTATCATTTCCATCGGTCCCGAAAATGCATTAATTTACATTGGAGCTTTTCTTGTTTTAATGACTGCCTTGAAAGTCGGTTTTGCTTACTTGGGCTCTTTTTATATGATTCCCATTCGTACGGGGATACTGCGCGATTTGCGAATACAACTTTACAAAAAAATAATCAGCCTGCCTATTGGCTTCTTCACTACCGAACGAAAAGGAGATATCATGTCGCGAATGACAGTAGATGTAGGTGAAGTGGAAGGTTCCATCATGAGTTCGCTGGATATGGTATTTAAAAATCCTATAATGATTTTAATATACTTGGGGGTTATGTTTGCCATGAGCTGGGAACTTTCTCTGTTTGTATTGTTGTTGCTGCCTTTCAGTGGTTGGCTCATCGGGAAAATAGGGAAGTCATTACGCAAACAATCAACCACCGGACAGCAACAAAACGGAGAAATGCTTTCGCAAATAGAAGAAACATTAGGCGGATTACGTGTAGTAAAAGCATTCAATGCAGAGCGTAAACTGGAAGAACGTTTTAGTCTGATTACCGAGAAACTTCGTCGTACGTTCAATCGGATTAATCGTCGTTTTAACCTGGCGCACCCGGTAAGCGAACTTATTGGAACCATTGTTATTTCCATTCTGGTTTGGTTTGGCGGAGTCTTAATTTTAAGCAACAGAAGCAGCATTGACGGTACACAATTCATTTTTTATATTCTGGTTTTTTACAGTATCATTGCTCCATCCAAAGAATTGTCAAAGGCTTCATATAGCATACAGCGCGGGTTGGCTTCGCTTGACAGGGTGGATAAAATCCTGATGAGCGAAAATACCATAGCTGAACCCGAAAAACCTGAAACCTTAAAACCCTTCAGCGATAAGGTTGAATTTCGCAACCTGAGTTTCAAGTATCATACCGACTGGGTGTTGTGCGACATTAACCTGACGGTAAAAAAAGGAACTACCGTGGCACTGGTGGGTCAGTCCGGATCTGGAAAATCAACACTGGTAGATATGTTACCGCGTTATTACGACCCAGTGAAAGGTGAAATTTTGATAGATGGCGTCAATATCAAAAATTATAAAACGCATGATATTCGCTCGCAAATGGGCAATGTGAATCAGGAAGCTATCTTATTTAACGATACTTTTTTCAATAACATTGCTTTCGGGGTAGAAACCGCAACGATGGAACAAGTGATAGCTGCAGCCAGAATTGCCAATGCGCACGATTTTATAACAGCATCTGAGGCTGGTTACAAAACCATGATTGGCGACCGTGGATCGAAACTCTCTGGTGGACAGCGCCAACGCATCAGTATTGCCCGTGCTATTCTCAAAAATCCGCCTATACTTATTCTCGACGAAGCCACGTCGGCACTCGATACAGAATCGGAAAAATTGGTGCAAGAAGCGCTCGAAAACCTGATGAAAAACCGAACCACGCTGGTTGTGGCTCACCGCCTATCCACAATTAAGCGTGCCGACGAAATTTGTGTACTTCACGAAGGGCGTATCGTAGAACGTGGTCGCCACGACGAACTCATAGAATTGAATGGCTATTACAAACGATTGGTGGATATGCAAACGTTTTAGATATGCGCAAATAATTATTTCAAAATCTCAGTGGCCAAAATAGCCATACACTTTTCTGATTGTTAACTTTATAGACTTATTATCAGATATTTAATATTCAATAATTTCAAAAATTGATACTATGGATTTTCCAATTTTTCATTTAAGTTTTTTGGGTGATAGATTTCTATTTGTTATAATAGCTATTATCCATACTATTGTGAATCATGGATTTGCAATAGGTTTAGTTCCTATTATTTCCATTATGGAATTTAGAGGGCTGCAAAGTAAAAATTCCGAGTGGGACGATTTAGCCTACAAAATGATGCGCGTAGTTTTTATCGTTACCACAACCGTAGGGGCAGCTACCGGAGTTGGTATATGGTTTTCGGCATCGTTAGTTAATCCCAATTCAATTGGTAGTTTGATTCGCGTATTTTTCTCGGCATGGCTATTCGAATGGGTAATTTTTGTGAGCGAAGTAGCCATGGTTATGTTTTATTACCTTACCTGGAAAAAATGGACCTTGGGCATCAGCAAAGAAAAGCATTTTGCTATTGGCTATTTTCTTACCATTTTTTCGTGGGTTACCATGGCAATTATTGTTGCAATTCTTGGGTTTATGATGGACCCGGGCGACTGGGAGCAAAAACGAACATTTTGGTATGGATTTTTAAATCCAATTTACTTACCTCAATTGGCTTTTCGAACCTTTTTGGCATTACTGCTGGGTGGTTCGGTAGCTTTATTTCTGACACATGCTTTTACCAAACGAGCTACCGAGATAAGAGCTAAAGCGGTCCGATTTGTGTCGCTATGGGTGTTGGCAGTGGCTCCATTGGCTTTGGTGGCCGGTTGGTGGTATTGGTTTAGCATTCCCGATTTAATGAAAAGCCATTTATCGGTAGCATTGGGCACTATCCAATTTCAGAATTGGTACAAATTGATAATTCAGATTTTAGTTTCGGGAGTTATTTTGGCAGTTATACTGGCGCTAATACAATTATTCAAACCAAAATTCAAATACGCCATCGTGTTTTATGCCATATTGGTGTTGTGGCTTAGTGCTTGTTTGGGCGTTTTTGAGCGTGCACGCGAATTTGTTCGTAAACCATTTATTATCAAAAACTACATGTATGCCAATGGGTATAAAGT
>CAMDNO010000028.1 GCA_945902955.1 Porphyromonas cangingivalis | reverse complement strand
ATGATTGGTAATGCTGCCGGACCAATAATGAGTGTGTATTTGCTCTCCAAAAATCTCCCCAAAAAAGAATATATTGGCACTGCGGCTTGGTTTTTCTTTATCATTAATTTGTCGAAACTGCCGTTGCAAATATGGGGTTGGCACAATATCACTTTCGAAACACTTATATTTAACTTGATGCTTTTGCCAGCCATTGCTCTGGGAGCTTATTTGGGAATAAAAATTGTAAAACTTTTTCCCGAAAATGCCTATCGTTGGTTTGTGTTAGCCGCAACTTTTGTTTCGGCATTGGCTTTGTTGCTGCGGTAAGTTGTAATGTGAAAAATAGTTTTCGGTACGAACTTTTATTTATATACATATCAAGCAATTCCAAAATTTTGCGTATTTTTGCAAGTAATTCTATTTTAACATATTAAAGAATGAACCACAATAGTTACAATAGATAATTTGAGAAAGCGTTTATTCATTTTTCATTACTTTTGATATTAAACTGTTGTGAATTTTCTTTTTTAAATTTACTTATTATAAAAATCACAAAATATGAACAATAGCACCGAAATACTCTTCAAAGTACCAGAACCAACCCTCCGCAGACTTCCTTGGTATTTAGCTTATGCAAAATTGGTGCTCAAAGAGGGTGAAACCTATCTTTCGTCCACTCAAATTGCCAAAAATATTGCGGTTGATGCGTCGATGGTTGCCAAAGATTTGTCGTTTGTACACATAACAGGCAAAACCAGAGTGGGTTACGATGTGAAAGAATTGGTGGATGTATTAGATGTTTTTTTGGGCTTCACCAAGTCGCACAAAGCATTTTTGTTTGGTGTAGGTAGCTTGGGTGGTGCGCTTATGCATGATAATGGGCTGGAACAGTTCGGGTTACAAATCGCAGCAGGCTTTGATGTAAAATACGAATTGGCAGGTACAAGCATAAATAGAATTCCGATTCATCATTTCGATAAGTTTAAAGAATTACAAAAGAAAACAGGCATCATAATTGGCATTCTTACTGTGCCGGTAGAAAAAGCGCAAGAAGTGGCCGAAATAATGGTTGAGGGTGGCATAAAAGCGATTTGGAATTTTACGCCTTATCGTATACGTGTGCCCGAACGTATTGTTGTACAAAACACCTCTATTTATGCGAGTTTAGCTATAATGTTCAACCGATTGAATGAAATTAAAGCTTGCGAAGACTGCGAGCAAAACGTAAATATATAGTTTAGAAACATGAAAATATTTGCTATTGGACAAAATTATGTGGAGCACAACAAAGAACTTAACTCAAAGCACCCCACAGAGCCCGTTGTGTTTATGAAACCCGACACAGCACAACTCAAAAACAACAAATCATTTTATATTCCCGATTTTTCGCAAGAGCTGCATTACGAAACCGAATTGATTATTAAAATTAATCGTATTGGTAAAAATATTGCTCCAAAATTTGCGCATCGATATTACTCCGAAATTGGGTTAGGAGTCGATTTTACGGCTCGCGACTTACAACGAAAACTCAAAGAGCAAGGAAAGCCTTGGGAAATAAGCAAAGCTTTTGATAATTCGGCTGTTATTGGAAATTTTTTGCCTGTTGAAGCGCTTGGAAATGTACAAGACATTCGATTTCGCTTGGATTTGAACGGGCAAACGGTGCAAAATGGACACGCTGCCGACATGATTTTTCCTATTGATGAACTTATTGCATACATTAGTCGTTTCTTTACTTTAAAGATAGGAGATATTTTATTTACAGGCACACCTGCTGGTGTAGGAACGGTAAAACCCGAAGATAAATTACAGGGATTTATTTTTGATCAAAAATTATTTGACTTTGATGTCAAGTAAAAGTGTTTTTTCAACTCCGTGTTTTTTTCGTTCTAAAGTAATAATTTGATAACAAATACGTTTTATTAAATCTGTAAAATAATATACTTTTAAATTTATTGTTTTCAATTTCCCCTTGTTGGTTAAGGGCTTAATTATTATTAAATGAAAATTAAACGAATCATTCTATATTTACTGACTGTATTTATTGGTTTTGCAGCCACAGCTCAGGAGGCTATTTTTAATGCCGATTTTACGTTAGGCTGGAAAGGCATTGAAACATGGACTGCTGGAAGCAATTCGCGCAAAGTTGTTGCTTTTACAGATGCCGTGTATCCCGACGAAACACAACTGCCTTATTTCCGAAAACGAGTAGTTGTTGATAAAAATTATAGTTATCAAGCCAAGCTCACAAATCAAATTTTCGCTCCCGTAAGCGCTGACGAACTGAAGGTAATTGGCTCAGAAAATGTTCAAAATCAAAATGCTACGGTTGTTTTACAAAATTTAGATTTTAGGGGAAATTCATATATCGATGCGCTCGTTTCTCCATTCGTAGTTCGCAACGGAACCATTCACAAGCTTTTGTCATTTACGCTTGAGATAGTAAAAACTCAAAGCGCACAAAAGCAAAAAACGGCTGTAACGCATACTTACACCACAAGTTCGGTGCTCAAAACGGGTAAATTTGTAAAAATTGCTGTTGCCAATACGGGTGTTTATCGACTTACTTACGAAGATTTGAACGGAATGGGTATTTCGCCTGCCAATGTGCGTATTTTTGGTTATGGCGGCGAAGTGCAAAGTCAGGATTTTTCGAAACCGATGATCGACGATTTACCTGAGCTGGCTATTTACATGGAAAAAGGTAGCGATGGCGTTTTCGGCGCTGGAGATTACATTTTGTTTTATGCCAAGGGTGTTCAAAAATGGAGCTACGACCGCATTCGCGAAATGTTTACACATACTATCAATTCTTATTCTACAAAAGGATACTATTTTGTAACATCGGATGCGGGTGTAGGAAGAAAAATAGAGACAACTACCATTCAAGTTCCGGAAGAGGCAACCATTGTTCCTGTCGAAGAATTTACCGACTATACTGTTCACGAGAACGAATTGAAGAGTTTAGCTAGTTCAGGAAAAGAGTTTTATGGAGAGTATTTTAATGATGCAAAAAGCCTCAATTTCCCTTTCAATTTCCCGAATATACTATTAACTAACAGTACAAAAGTACGTTTGGATGTAGCTGCATCGGCTGGTGCAATTACAACTTTTACCCTCGATTTGAATGGTGCTCAAACTAAGACGCTTGGTGTGCCAAAACGAACAGATGGCGATTATTACGAAAAGGCAAAAGCTGCAAACGGCTTTTATACTTTTACACCTACAAGCGATGCCTTTAATCTCAAATTGACCTTTAATCCCAATGGCGTTTCGGCTGAAGCTTATCTCAATTACATCGAAATTAATGCACAACGCGCTTTAATAATGAGTGGAGCTTCCATGCAATTTCAGTATACCGGCGAAATTGGAAATAGCACCTATTGCCAATATAAAATGAGTAATGCAGGTAATAATGTACAAATTTGGGACATTACCGAAGCTCATAATATTAGTCAACTTGCTACTATTATGGTAGATAATAAGCTTACATTCACAGATTCAGGCAATGAGGTTAAAAATTATTTAGCAATTGACCCCAAGCAAGGAAATGCGTTCTCGAAACCCGAAATTATTGGTGCAGTAGCCAATCAGGATTTGCATGCAATGCCGCAAGCAGAAATGATTATCATTACAAATCCACGTTTTTTGGCTCAAGCAGATGAATTGGCTCAAGCACACCGAACAATTGATAATTTACGCGTTAATGTAATGACAACCGACCAGGTGTACAACGAATTTTCGTCGGGTACACCCGATGCAACAGCTTATCGCAGAGCCATGAAAATGTTTTACGATCGGGCAAATGCCAATGCTTCAACCGCAGATTTGCCTAAATATTTATTGCTTTTCGGTCGCGGAACTTTTGATAATCGGAAGTTGCAATCTACCTCTGGCGACAATCTGATACTTACCTATCAGGCTGATAATTCGCTTGTGGAAACGCTTTCGTATGTTACCGACGATTATTTTGGATTTTTGGATAATAACGAAGGTAATCAAATTCCGTCACACGGATTGGATATTGGCACAGGTCGCTTCCCCGTAGTTACAGAGGCTCAAGCACAAGATGTGGTGAAAAAAACCATCGATTATATGAATAATGTGAGCAGCGGAAAATGGAAAAACCAATTGTGCTTCCTTGCCGACGATGGCGATAATGCTCTTCACATGAAGCAAGCTGATAGCATTGCTTCAACAATTAGTCGAAACTTTAAATCCTATCAAACTACAAAAATCTATTTAGATGCTTATAATCAGGAAATTTCGGCCAGTGGCGAAACTTATCCTATGGCTCGCAAGCAGCTTCATAGTTTGATTGACAAAGGACTTTTGTACCTCAATTATACAGGACATGCCGGTCCGCAAGGTTGGACCAACGAAAATGTTATGAGTGTGAATGATGTAAATGGTATGTCAAACAAAATTCACCCTATCTGGGTGGGAGCAACATGCGATTTTTTGCAATTCGATGTTAAAACGGTGTCGGCTGGCGAACAAGTTGTTTTGAATCCGAATGGTGGTGGAATTGGAATTTTTTCGGCTGCTCGCCCTGTTTATGCTTCGCAAAATTTTGTTGTAAACAAGTATTTTACCGAAAATCTGTTTAAAAAAATCAATGGTAAACATTATAGAATAGGAGATGCAATTGCTATTGCAAAAAACAGTGTTGGTTCCGAAATTAATAAACTTTCGTACATTTATATGGGCGATCCGGCTGTTAAATTAGCTTTCCCAACTGATTATAATGTAAGTACCACATCGATAAATAATAATGTTACTTTTGGTACAGATACATTAAGAGCTATGTCGGTTGTCGAAATAAAGGGACAAATCACTGATGGTTCGAATCAATTAGTTACGGGTTTTAATGGAGATGTATATGTTGATATATTTGATAAAGCCCAACGCATTACAACACAAGACAATCATGACGATGGTTCGATGACCTACACCGACCGACCTAATGTGTTATTTTCGGGCAAAGCAAGTGTAACCGACGGACAGTTTAGCTTTACTTTTATGCTTCCTAAAGATATAAAATACAATTATGGTGGAGGTCGAATAAATTATTATGCTAATAGTAGTGAATTGAATGCTAACGCACAAGGATATTTCGAAGATTTTACGGTGGGCGGAACAAACAGAAATGCTTCGTACGAAACCGATGGCCCCGAAATAAACTTATTTTTAAATTCGCAAAACTTTGTAAATGGTGATGCTGTAAATGAAACACCACTACTAATAGCTCAAATCAAAGATGTGAGTGGAATTAATAAAGTGGGTAGTGGTATTGGACACGATTTGTTGGTTACTATCGACAATGATCCAGCTCAATCTTTCGTGCTAAACGATTATTTCGAAACAAAAGCCAATTCGTATAGCGAAGGCAGTTTGCAATATAAATTGAGTAATTTAACTGAAGGTAAACACACTTTGACATTTAAAGCTTGGGATTTGTTGAATAATTCGGCTAATAAAACTATTGAATTTGAGGTGATTAAAGGTTTACAACCTGTTATTTTCAAAGTGTACAATTATCCAAATCCGGTTGCTACCTCTACACAAATTGTGGTAGAACATGATCGACCAGAGACAATTTTAAACACTTTAGTTGAAATTTTCGATTTGTCGGGACGAAAAATATGGCAATTCGAACAAGGCAATGCCGACGATGTAAAATGGGATTTGCGTGGTGCCGATGGCTTAAAAGTAAAATCGGGTATGTATTTCTATAAAGTTAGTATCAACACCAATAATAGTGAAGTTTACTCTAAAACAAATAAAATTCTTGTCTTAGATCAATAAATTACTTATTCGTGTGTTTACATTAAATTAAAAATAGTATTTTTGCATTCCATATCAAATTGAAAATTTGAAGCATTGAAAAAAATAACTTTATGCTTCTCAAATAAAAACTTATGAAACAAACGTTTTTTGTCGTACTCATCTTACTGTCAATTATTTTCAACTTAAAAGCTGTTGAACCCAATCCGATATTTACTGCTGTACCTTCGCTAACAATTGCTCCTGATGCCCGTGCGGGTGGTATGGGCGATGTTGGTGCTGCTACCTCTCCAGATGTCAATTCTCAGTATTGGAATCCTTCCAAATATGTGTTTATGGAAAGTGAAGCAGGCGTTTCGCTCTCGTACACGCCTTGGTTGCGTTCGTTGGTTGACGATATTGACTTGATATACGCTGCTGGATATTACAAATTTAATCCACGACAGGCATTAAGTGCTTCCATGCGTTATTTTTCGTTAGGAAATATTCAAATTATGAATGAACTTGGCGATTTTCAAAGAGATGCACAACCTCTCGAAATGGCTGTTGACGTAGCCTACTCGCAAATGCTTTCTGAAAAATTTTCGGCTTCGGCTGCTTTGCGTTTTATTTATTCCGATTTAAATAATGGTATAAATTTAGGAACTGGTAGCGATATGTTTCCTGGAGCTGCTGTGGCTGCTGATATTTCAGCTTTTTACCATACACCAATAACGCTAACTACCGGTAAAGGTAATTTAGCATTTGGTTTAAATCTTTCGAATTTAGGTTCTAAAATTACCTACGATAAAAATGCTACCAACAATTTTATTCCTACAAATCTTCGTCTTGGTGGTTCGTTCGATTATGATATTGACGAATATCAGCGCTTTACGGTGAGTGCCGATGTGAATAAACTTTTGGTGCCAACGCCCAATGCAACAACAGATTTCAACAAAGTTTCTGCCCTTTCGGGTGTGTTTATGTCGTTTAGCGATGCAGCAGGTGGCATGTCGGAAGAATTGCAAGAGGTAGCATGGTCGGTAGGTGCCGAATATGCTTACAACAAACAGTTTTTTGTTCGTGCTGGTTATTTCAACGAAAATGAGTTAAAAGGTAACAGAAAATATTTTACAGCTGGTGCTGGTTTCAAACTGAATGTGTTTCAACTCGATGCCGGATATGTAATCTCTACTTCGCAATCGAATCCACTTGACCAAACATTGCGTTTCTCACTTTCGTTCGACTTGTTTGGGCTGAAGAATCTTGTTAAATAAAGGTAGATAATGCCCCAAACCCCTAAAGGGGCTTAAGAATACACCATTCGGAACTAACTTACACCCCCTTTAGGGGCTTGGGGCTGAATAATCAATTATGAATATAAGAGTTGGATTTGGGTACGATGTACATGTTTTTGCCGAGAATCGCGACTTGTGGTTGGGTGGAGTGAAAATTGAACACACCGTAGGGCTACTTGGTCATTCGGACGCTGATGTACTCATTCATGCACTTTGTGATGCTATACTTGGTGCTGCTAACCTTCGCGACATAGGCTTTCACTTTCCCGATACTGCTGGCGAATACAAAAATATCGACAGCAAAATACTCCTTAAAGATTGTATGATTTTATTGCGCAAAAAGGGCTACGAGTTTGGCAATGCCGATTGTACCGTTTGTGCCGAAGCTCCCAAAATTAATCCACATATTCCGGCCATGCAACTATGTCTTGCAAACGTAATGGGTGTAGATGAAGATGCAATTTCGATAAAAGCCACTACGTCCGAAAAAATGGGTTTTGTAGGACGTAGCGAAGGTATGGCTGCCTACGCTACGGTGCTTATTTACAAGATATAAACAAAATTTCTCTACAAACACTACAATAAATTACTCGCCAATTCCGACAAATAGCTGCGTTCGCCTTTAAGCAGGTTGATATGTGCAAACACATTCTGTCCACGCATACGATCTATCATATACACCAGGCCGTTTGAGAACATATCTAAATATGGAGAGTCAATTTGCTGAATATCACCTGTGAACACAATTTTTGTCCCTTCGCCGGCTCGGGTAATTATCGTTTTTATCTCGTGTGGAGTGAGGTTTTGTGCTTCGTCTACAATAAAAAAAGTATCGGACAAGCTACGCCCCCGAATATAGGCAAGTGCTTCAATCACCAATTGCTCACTTTTTTGCATTTCCTCAATTTGTCTAATTTCCTTGCCTTGATACGAGAAATTATGCTTTATTACATTCAGGTTATCAAAAAGTGGCTGCATATATGGTGCAATTTTTTGCTTTTCGTCGCCAGGCAAAAATCCCAAATCTTTATTTGCCAAAGCTACAATAGGGCGTGCAAGTAAAATTTGTTTGTAGTTTTCGTTTTTGTGCAAAGCTGCGGCTAATGCCAAAAGTGTTTTTCCTGTACCCGATTTTCCGGTTAGTGCCACGAGTTTTATATCTTCATCCAACAATACATTCATTGCAAAGGCTTGTTCAGCATTTCGTGGTTCAATACCAAAGCAGCGTTCTTTTTCAACTCGTTTTACCATGCCTGTAAATGGGTTGTAACGTGCCAATATGCTTGAGCGAATACTTTTCAATATAAAACAATCTTGCGGTTCAATGTCGGCAGCAAAATCGAGTTCGTCGACGGGTATATCTCCTTCGTTCGAATACATTTTGTCGATAATTTCGGTAGAAATATTGGCGTATGTTTCATAGTTTTTGTCAAAAATATTGATGTTCGTAACTTTGTCGTTTATATAATCTTCGGCTTCGAGCCCAAGAGATAAAGCTTTCATACGGAGATTAATATCTTTTGTAACCAACACGGTTCGTTGCGCTTTTTTTTCGTCGCGTAAAGTATAGGTTGCGGCTAAAATACGATGGTCGGGCGTTCGTTCAATAAACGATTTCGAAAACACATCGGGATAATCGCTTCCGGTAAGTATAAAAAGCCTGCCTTTACCCGCACCCAGTTCAACCCCTTTTTTGAACAGCGATTCATTAGCTGCCAAATCAAGTTCTCGAGCAAATTCGCGTGCGTTAAAGTTTATTTGTTCGTTTCCTTTTTTGAAATGGTCTAACTCTTCGAGTACAACAATAGGTATGTAAACATCATTTTCTTCAAAATTCCAAATACACTTAAAATCGTGTAAAATAACATTGGTGTCGAGCACAAAATTTTTCTTTTTACTCATGGTGTTAATTGTTTGTGAATCAGTATTTTAAAATAATAGATTTTTAAAAATGAATTTTATTTATCATTTCTTATTTTCCAAGAATAGAAATAAAATAAAAAAACAGGAATCGACACTATACTATGTGTTGATTCCTGTTTTTTTTAATGCGGAATGGGATTAAATTGGTTTCGCGTACTTATTTAATTGCTTTGTTTAAAAATATATGAGTAAAAAAACCAACTATTAATAAAACCCCAGCCGAAATTAAATAAGCATTCGAATGCGAATTAGTGAAAAAGTAAGTGGCCAAAATTGCTACTCCAATAAGCATGATAATGGGACCAAGATTTGTTATTAAGCTTTTCATTGACAATGTATTATTTACTATTAAACTGATTGCTATTTTAAAACGAAAACGATTAGAATTATTTCGAAATACAAATTAAACGCTTTTTTGTCGACTAATCAAATTATTTGCTAAAAAAATTCATTTTTTTAACCAGCAAGACTATATTCACTTCCATTTTAGTTATTCGTATTTCACTATTTTGTGTGTGCTATTCGCTGATGATGAGCGTGTGTTGAGTAGATATACGCCGTTTGGCAAATCGGTAATATCAACAATTGCCGTAGTGTTGTGGCCTAATGAGCTTTTGAGTGTAGCGCCATTTAAACTTGTAACTGTCCATTTTGAAACTGTCGAATCGAAATTTGAAATATAAAAAATGCCCTTAGAGGGGTTTGGATAAACTTTAAAAATTGATGCATTTTGATGTGTTTGAGGTAGCGAAGACTCGAAAAATGGTATGTATGTCAATTGAATGCTTTGTGCTTTTCGAATTATGGTTTCGTCGTTGAACCTAAATGCAATGTGTGTGTTGAGTTTGTCACCCGTTTTGCCACCCCAAAAACCGTACACCGACTCGATGGTTATATTATCTGAGTTTGGTACGCGAAGGTAATTTACTGAATTTGTATTGCGCCAATCGCGGTAAAGAGGAATGGATACTAGTTTTTTAAATATTTGATTATCAGAGTTGAACTCGTAATTGTATCGTATTATTTGTTCCCAAAAAATTGTTTTCCAATTCCAGGCTATTTCTTCGTATATATTTCCAAATTCGTCGTAGTAGTATTCCAATTTAGTGTCGTTTTCCCATTTCGATGCGGCTTTGTTCCAAAGTTGACTCCGCTGAATGGTTACGAGCGCAGTGTTGTTTTTGTAACTGTAAATTGATTTTGTAACATTGCTGAATTCTAAATCAGTGGCTTTTTTTAGTTGAATTAAGGCAAACTTACATGTGCCACTTAGGTTGTATGTGTAATTTGTTTTGTAAGCATCGGTGAGTATATTGTTTTCGAAATGTGAAGTGAAAATGGAGTCGATTAAATTATTTGATGAATAAAAATAGCGTGTCTCGAGTTTTTTGTCCCAGCCGTTGTTTAGTTTTAAATATTCTGTTTCTGAGATTTTTAAGTTGTTTGAAAAATCTGTTTCTATCTTTCTGGTGTCAGTTTCTAAAGAATTTAAAACCGTCGAATGAGTCTCTGTTGTTTTCGAAACTGTTTTGTCAAAGCGTATGTGATAGTTGTCTTTCCATTGATTATTTGCCCAAATGCGATAAATTTGTTGAGCAAGTGTATTGTTTTGATAATACCATTCTGTTTGTGAAATATTTTCCCAAGTCGAACCTGTATTCTTCATTTTAGTTTCTACAACGGGTTGCGCTAAGTTGTTGTATAAATAACTGTATTTGAATAGTGTGTCGTTATCGGCTATTTGCATTTCGGTAACTACCTGTTTGGTTTCTGCACCAACAAATGGCACAAAACATAGTAGAAACAAAATTTTAATACAAAGAGTACGATACATAATTTTTTTTAATAAATTTTGAATTATTCTGGATAAATGCGTTCAGTTTAAACGTAATAGCCACAAAAATGTTTCAAAAATACACAATATAATTAAGAGTAGCAAAAATTATAACGAAAGAAACATTCAAACTGTTTAGATTAGTATAAACGTAAATTGAATTATTTTTAGTATACTTGCATCGAAATAAGAAGTATGTGTAAAATGTTGTTAAAATGAAAAATTTAAAAGTGCCTTATTATCCCGGAATTTCGGGTAAAACGCTATCGGAGGTAAATGCAATTCTTATCGAAAACGGTGTAAGCGATATGGTTGAAAAGGTTAATTGGCCTGCGCAATTTCCTTACAAACCGCTAACGGAATTTAATCTTATTCGAAGCGACAAAAGTATTTTTATCCGTTTTCGTGTGCGTGGCAATTTGTTAAAAGCGGTTTATTCCAATGATCAAAGCCCTGTGCACGAAGATAGTTGTGTTGAGTTTTTTTGCCAAATTCCTGGCAATGCTTATTATTGTAATTTTGAGTTTAACTGCATTGGCACTTGTTCCGCATCTCGACGCAAAGGGCGTAGCGAAGATGTGCAACAATTTAGTAAGGCCGAAATGCAAACCATAAAACGCTTATCGTCGATTGGTCGAAGAGCTTTCAACGAAATGCAGGGTAATTTTGAGTGGGAGCTTTCTGTCGAAATACCTTTTGCATTGATAGGCTTTGATGCAACTAACTTACCTCCTAAACTGAAGGCTAATTTTTACAAATGTGCCGACGATACAGATAGCCCTCATTTTGTGAGTTGGAATGCTATCAGTACCGAACAACCCGACTTTCACCGTCCCGAATTTTTTGGAGAAATAGAGTTTTAATTATACCAAATATTAAACTTGCCGTCGGTTTGTAACAAAAAATGCGATATTTTGCCGTCGGTTTGTAACAAAAAAGTGGTTATTTTGCCGTCAGTTTGTAACAAATGTGTATCTTTGTACTAAATATTTGAGCAAAAAAGTATGATACAACGACTGATTTTGAATGATTTAAGAGCTTGGAAGCTTCGTGCAAATCGAAAGCCACTCATTTTACGTGGAGCACGTCAGGTTGGAAAGACTACGATTGTGCAAGAATTTGCAAAAGAATATACTGTTTTTTTGAAATTAAACTTAGAAAAAGATTCCGACAAAAAATTATTTGAGCGCTACAACGATGTCGAAGAATTGCTTATAGCCATCCATTTACTCAACGCAAAGAAAGTTGAAAACGAACCTACTTTGCTATTTATCGACGAAATTCAGAATTCCCCGCGTGCAGTAGCAATGTTACGTTATTTTTATGAAGAAGCCAATCACATTCATATTATAGCAGCGGGTTCGTTGTTAGAAACATTGCTCAATACGCAGCATATTTCGTTTCCTGTGGGCAGGGTAGAGTATATGGCGATGCGTCCGTGTAGCTTTTTGGAATTTCTGAATGGAATTGGCGAAAACTTCGATGCCGATTTGGTTAACTCACTCACTGCTTCGCCAGTGCACGATCGTGTAATTCAACATTTTAACAAATATGCATTGGTTGGTGGCATGCCTGCAGCCGTTGTTCAATATGCCGAAAATCGAGATGTTTTGTCGGTTGCTCCTGTATACCAATCGCTTATAGAATCATATAAAGATGATGCTGAAAAGTATGCGCCAAACGACACTGCAACGAAAGTAATTCGACATATTATTGAAACTGGTTGGGCTTATGCTGGCGAAACCATCAATTTTGAAAAGTTTGGTGGTAGCAGTTTTAAGTCGCGCGAAATGGCATTAGCCTTTCGAATTATCGAAAAAGCCTTGCTTCTTGAACTTGTTTATCCAACTTCAGAAACAAAGCTGCCAATACTTCCTGATTTTAGAAAAAAAGCAAAGCTCATCTGGTTGGATACTGGCTTGGTAAATTTTGCTTCAAACATACAAACCGAAGTGTTTTCGGTACAGAATATTCAAGATGCTTGGCGTGGAAAAATTGCTGAACATATTGTAGCACAGGAGCTTCTGATACTTAGCAATTTTGTGTCGACAAAGCGCAGCTATTGGCGGCGAAATAAAGAAGGATCGGATGCAGAGGTCGATTTTTTGTACAGTTATAATGGCAAATTAATTCCCATAGAAGTAAAGTCGGGAAATAATGCACGTTTACGTTCGCTGCATCTTTATATGGATCAAACGCCTCATACAACAGCTGTTCGTGTTTGGTCGGGGGAATTGTCGGTAGATGATGTTAAAACGCCAGTAGGAAAAGAATTCAAATTGATAAATGTACCATTTTATTATATAGGCGTATTGAATAAAGTGTTAGAAAAATATGGCGTGTAAGGCATTGCAAATGATAATGTAGCTGAAACATTATATTTCTGTTGCATATTTATTGCATTTATTCCGTTTTCAATTTGTTGTATTCTCTTGGGCTCACGCCGTATTCGGCTTTGAAGCAGGTACTAAAATATTTAGGATCGTTGAAACCTACCGAGTAAGCAATATCCGACACATTTCCGGTCTCATTTTTGAGCATAATACAAGCGTGTTTTAGCCGAATGTTACGAACAAACTCGCTGGGTGATAGGCCTGTGAGCGATTTTATTTTACGGTAAAGAGTGGACTTTGATGTATTCATGGCATCTATTAATTGCTCGTGCGTAAAATCAAAATTAGCCAGATTTTGTTCGACTACATCAATTGCCTGACGCAGGAATATGCCATCAATAGATTCGTTTTCGGCTTGTTTGGGATGTATGGTTAGCGACGATTGATATTCTTTGTTGCGTTTCTGTCTATTCATTATCAGGCTGTTGATGCGGGCAATGAGCACTTCCATTTCGAAAGGTTTGGAAATATAAGCATCGGCACCGGCATTGTAGCTTTCAATTCGGTCGGCAATTTGGTTTTTGGCTGTTAACAATAAAACAGGCGTGTGCGAATATTCAATTTCCTCCTTTATAGTCCTACAAAGCGTAATTCCATCCATTTCGGGCATCATTACATCACTTACAACCAAATCTACTTCGTTTTCTTTTATTACTTTTAATGCCTCTATACCATTACTTGCTTTAAGCACTTTGTAATAACGCGACAAAGTGTTTGCTAAAACCATGAGCAGGTCGGCATTGTCTTCCACAAGAAGAACTACTATTTCTAAATTTGGTGAGTTTGTCTGATTTTCAATAGCCAATGACCCTGCTACTTGGGGCGACATGATTGGAAATGTCTGTGTTTCCTCAATTCCACCTTCGCGTTCGTTTGGAGCATATTTTTTATTCTCGATTGGTATTTCGAATACGAAAGTTGTTCCTTTATTTAACTCGCTTTCGACAGAAATATTCCCTTTGTGAATTTCGACCAACTCTTTTGTAAGCGAAAGGCCAATTCCGTTAGACTCTAAACCAATTTCGTCGCCAAAAAAGCGTTCGAAAATAAAGGGAATTCTATCTTGTGAAATACCTGCGCCTGTATCGCTAATAAAAATTTTAGCATAATCGGCATCTACTTTTACTTCTGATTGAATCGAAATATTAATCGTTCCTTTTGCAGGTGTATGTTTAAAAGCGTTTGATAAGATATTAAACAAAATTTTATCCACTTTATCTTCGTCGAACCAGGCCATTAATGTTTCGGGAGCATGAATCGAAAACTGAATTTGCTTCTGTTTGGCTAATGGTTCAAAATTATTCCAACAAATATTATTTATAAAAGCTACTAAATCAGCTTGTTTTACGCTCAATTTCATGTTCCCGCTCTCTACTTTTCTGAAATCCAGAATTTGTTGCAGCAAGCGTTTCAGGCGAGAAACATTCGATTTCATAATCGAATATTGTTTGAATTGAGTTGGAAAATTTTGATTAAAATCTTCAATTAAGCACGAAATAATAGTGAGTGGTGTAAGCAATTCGTGCGATACATTGGTGAAGTAGCGAAGTTTTATTTGTGTTAACTCTTCCGATTTTTGTTTTTCGATGCGCGAAATGAGTATGTCGCGTTTAAGCACAATTCGGTTCGAAACATTACGATAAATAAAATAAAGAATAAGTACTAAAATAATAATATACAGCGTGTAAGCCCACCATGTTTCGTAAGGTGCAGGCTCTACTTTTATTGTGAGCGATATCGGTTCTTCTATCCATACACCGTTTTCGTCGGTAGTTTTTACCTGAAATACGTATGTTCCTTTGCCTAAACTATTGTAATTTACATAGCGCCGTTTGCTGTCAACTTGCACCCAATCTTTGTCAACTCCGGTAAGTTTGTAGGCGTAATAAATGTTTCCCGGTGAGTTATAGTTAAGGGCCGAAAACTCAAAACCGACATTGCGTTGTTTGTAGTTCAGATGCAGGGTTCGCTTGTCCGGATTATAAACATTGGGTTGTAAATTATTGAAAATAGATTGGTTATGTATTTCGATGTCGGTAATTACCACTTTGTTTACGCTTTGCTTTAAACGTTTCAGGTTTGGATTAAAAGAGCAAAAGCCATTTCCACCTCCAAAATAAATTTTCCCCTCACTGTCGCGTAGTTTTGCTCTGGCTTTGAAAGAGCTGATTTTTATATTATCGTTTGTCGAAAAAAGGATGGACGATTTATTAACCAAGTCAATTTTCAGCACCTTATTGTTTGTTGCAAGCCAAATATAATTTTTATTTTCCACAATAATATTTTTAATATCCTCGTCGAGAATAGAAAACACTTTGTTTTGCGAAATAAATTTCTGACTTACTTCATCGTATCTGTTTAATCCACCATTGTTAGTTCCTGCCCAAATATTGCCATTTATATCCACAACAATAGCGTTAATTTCATTACTATTAATATTTCCTTTCGAAAGGTTAAATTGCTTAGAAATAAATTTGCCGGTTTCTTTTTCAGTTAAACGAAAAACGCCTTTGCTGGGCGAAGCAATCCATATATCCCCATTTTTATCTTCTGCAAAATCAATCACATTATTCAATCCCGAAATAATTTCTATTGTTTTATCGTTTTCGAACAAAAACACACCATATCTTGAACCTATCCACATTCGGTTTTTCGAATCGCTGAAAAGTGAGGTTACTCTACGGTTTTTTTGATTAAAATTTTTAGAGCTTAAAGGGATGTCTTGGTAAGTAAAACCGTTGGATTTCTTAACTACACGTACCAACACGCCGTTACCTCCAATCCAAACAGATCCATCTTTTTTGTAGCGACAAAAGCAATTAATAGAATTTGACTGATTTTGAATTATTTCGCTAAACAGATTGGTGAGAGCCGTGTTTTTATCTATTGTTTGTGATTTTTTATCGACTACAACAATGCCGAAATTGAATAAGCTTAACCAAATTTTATCGTCGTTTTCGAAAATGGAGTATACTGATACAACCCCAAATTTACTTTTTAATTCGTCCAGGGTATTTGATTGAAACAACGGTCGGTTCAGATTTGCCAGATAAACACCATCGTTGCTGGTTGCAATCCAGATATTTCCCTGACGGTCTTTCATAATGTGATTCAGAAAATTGCTGGCATCGCTAAATAATTCGAGGGCATTAATGCGTTCAAATACAGGCTTCTTTCGGTCGAAAATAATGCTTAGTCCCATTTGTGAAAGTACCCATAAATTGCCCGAAACATTATCCTGAGTAATACTGTAAATAGAGTTTTCGGGTACACTGTATGGATTATAGGTATGTAAAAACTGTGTATATACCGGAAGCGATTTGCCTTGTGGAAATTCGATGCGGAAAAGTCCATCGCCAAAAGTACCTGCCCAAAAAACACCCTGATTGTCCTCGAAAATAGTAAACGGATTATTGGTTTTCCCCAAAACCGGAAGTTGCTCAAAGGTTTGATATTTATTATCGAATCGGCAAAGCCCATCGCTCCAAAGTGCTACCCAAATAATGCCTGCTTTGTCCTCAAAAACCTGATTTACGTTGTTGCCCGGCAATGAATTTGGTATGTTTGAATGACTAAAAGTTTTCAATGATTTCGAATTCGAGTCGTACACGAAAAGTCCATTTTCGCTACCAATCCACATATCGCCATTTTTATCGCAAATAATACTATTTATGCGTAGATCCTGTACTTTGTGTTTTGGGAATAAGGAAATTACCTGGTTATTTTCGTCCAAAATATTCACACCTCTATCGGTTCCAAACCAAATGTGATGGTTTTTGTCCTCGGCAATGCACAAAATATTTCCACTGGTAAGTAAATTTGGATGCTCAATATTCGATTTTATGGTAATGAGTTTATAGCCATCGTAGCGGCAAATGCCAGCTTCGGTTCCGAGCCATACATATCCTCTTGAGTCCTGAAAAACTCGTTTTACAATGCTATTGGGTAGCGATTCTTTGAATGGAAATTTTTTGAATGAAATAGCTTGTTTGTCGAAACTAAATCCGAAAACTGATTGTGAAATTAGAACAAGGATGAGTAATGTACGCATCATTCGACTATAAATTTAAGGTAATAACAATTGCGACCAAAGGTAAAACTTTTATCTGTAAATACAATAAAATATGCTTTATGATGTTCAAATGAGTTCAAAATGGAAGTTTTTGACTGTATTTAAGAAGTTAAGTTTGTGTTGATGGTTTATTTTTGCAATGTTTATTTTTACAATTAATTTTTTAATACGTATGAAAAGTCTCATTGGTTTATTTTCTTTACTACTGTTTGTGCATATAGCAAATTCGCAGTCCACACGTAGCGTACAATTGCTGGATAAAGATTGGCGCTTTATAAATGCCGAGGTTGTGGATGCTGCTACTTTAAAATGCAATGATTCGCAATGGCAGTCCGTAGTTGTACCTCACGACTGGGCTATTTTAGGCAAGTTCGATATGAACATCGACCGCCAATATGTGCAGGTAAAGGCTGATGGCGAAAGCACTGCTCAATTACGTACAGGTCGCACAGGCGCATTGCCAACTTTTGGCGTCGGTTGGTATCGTAAAGTATTACCAATAACCGTAGCTGACAATAATAAAAACATTTCCATTGAGTTTGATGGTGCTATGAGCTTGGCCAAAGTGTACCTAAATGGCGAATTTGTTGGCGAACAACCTTATGGCTATTCGTCGTTTACGTTTAATATTAGCAAATTCATTCGGGTTGGAAAAGAAAATGTAATGGCTGTTCGGTTGGAGAATAAACCCGAATCGTCGCGTTGGTATTCGGGTGCTGGAATTTATCGCAATGTTCGCTTGGTGAAAACTGCTCCTGTGCACGTGGCACATTGGGGAACTTTTATTACAACGCCCACTGTAAATACAAAAAGTGCTGAAGTCAATATCAAAACCGAAGTTGTTGGAACAACCGACAAAGCTACTGTAAAGTTAGTTACCGAGGTGTACACTAAAAAAGGTGAAAAAGTAAGCACGGTAGCTACAACTCAGAAAATGACCGAAAAATTGTTGTTTAATCAGTCATTAAAAATTAAAAATCCACAACTTTGGAGCATCGAATCACCAAACCTATATACCGCCTTTTCAAAAGTATATGTAAATAATGTGCTTGTCGACGAATATAAAACCACTTTTGGATGCCGCAGCATTCGTTTCGATAAAGACAAAGGATTTTTCTTAAACGAAAAACCGGTGAAAATTCAGGGTGTATGTTTGCACCACGATTTAGGCCCGTTGGGAGCTGCTGTAAATTACCGTGCCACGCTCCGTCAGTTAGAAATAATGAAAGAAATGGGTGCCAATGCCATTCGCACTTCGCACAACCCACCTTCGCCAGAGTTGCTTCAAATATGCGACAGCATTGGTTTGTTGGTTGATGTAGAGGCTTTTGACGAGTGGAAACATGGTAAAAACAAAAATGGCTATGGCTTGTATTTCGACGAGTGGTCGCAGCGAGATATTCGTGCTATGGTGCACCGCGACCGTAATCATCCTTCGGTAATAATGTGGAGTATAGGTAACGAAATACACGAACAAAATATGCCCGAAGGAAAAGAAATTGCGCGTAAATTGGCTGATGCCTGCCGCGAAGAAGACCCGACACGCCCTACTACAGCCGGATTCAATGGTCATACTGCAGCTATTAAAAACGGTTTAGCCGATGTAGTTGATGTTGTTGGATTTAACTATAAACCACACGATTACAAAAAGAAACATGCCGATTACCCGAATTATGTGATTTTGGCAAGTGAAACAGCGTCGACAGTTAGCTCTCGAGGCGAATATAAGTTTCCGGTGAAGGAAAATAAAGGAGCATGGTACGACGATTATCAGGTTTCGAGTTACGATATGGAATATCCGAGCTGGGCTACAACACCCGATACAGAGTTTGAGGCACAGGACGACAATGAATTTGTATTGGGCGAATTTGTGTGGACAGGTTTTGATTATTTGGGAGAACCAACGCCTTACAACGAGGGTACACCGGCTCGAAGTTCATATTTTGGCATTGTCGATTTAGCCGGTTTGAAAAAGGACCGTTTTTATTTATACCAAAGTAAATGGAGTGCTACGCCTATGCTACATGTACTTCCACACTGGAACTGGCCTGATCGACTTGGACAAAACGTGCCTGTGTATTGTTATACCAATTACCCCAAGGCCGAACTCTTTGTAAACGGCAAAAGCATGGGCGTAAAGCAAAAAGATAAAAGCAATAAATATACCCGCTACCGCTTGATGTGGAAAGATGTGGTGTATCAGCCCGGCGAAATAAAAGTAGTAGCTTACGACGAAAACAACAAAGCTGTAGCAGAGCAGATTATTAAAACAGCCGGCAAATCACACACCCTTCGCCTCACTGCTGATAGAACAACGATAAAATCCGGCGGAAAAGACCTTTCGTTTATAACTGTGGAAGTGGTGGACAAGGATGGAAATTTATGTCCGCGTGCATCAAATCTGTTGTTTTTCGAAGTGAGTGGCAACGGAAAATTGAAGGCCGTTTGCAATGGAAATGCCATCGACCAAACCTCGTTCGGTTCCAATTATATGAACGCCTTTAATGGAAAAATAGTAGCGATAATAGAATCGGGCGACGCAGCCAGCGAAGTGGTATTGAGCGTATCGGGAGGAAAATTATTGAAACAAGAGGTGAAGATAATGTGTGAATGAGTTAATGTGAGAATTTGAGTTAATAATTCGCTGTTATATTTCTCGAAAAGCATTTCAATATGTACTTTTGCCCTAATTCTATTACAAAAAACACTGAATGTTGCCCTAATTCTGTTACAAAATATTGAGTTTTATGCCCTAATTCTATTACAAATATTATTGATTTATGCCCTTATTTCATTACAAATTATTATCTTTGCACAGCAATAAATAATTGGTAATATGATAAATAGAAGAATAATTGAGGATTTAAATCTTTGGGCGAAAGATGAAGACAGGAAACCATTGGTTTTGAGAGGGGCTCGTCAGGTCGGAAAAACGACGCTTGTAGATGAATTTTCAGTGAATTTTGGTGTGTATTTGAAGTTAAATTTGGATATAGAAAGTGAACGAAAGCTGTTCGATGACTATCTCGATTTGAATGATTTGATTGCCGCCATTTATGTGAATAAAAGTTTGCAACGAAAAAATGTTCCTACACTGTTGTTTATCGACGAAATACAAAATTCGCCTCGCGCAGTGTCTATGTTGCGCTATTTTTACGAAGATGCAAAATGGCTTCATGTGATTGCAGCCGGTTCGTTGCTTGAAAGTTTGATAGATAAGTCTATTTCCTTTCCGGTAGGGCGAGTAGAGTATTTGGCTGTGCATCCATGTTCCTTTACTGAATTTTTGAACGGAATTGGCGAAAGTTTTGATGAGCAACTGATAGAAACGATAAATGCAACCGCTGTTCATCATCGTATCATGCAGCATTTCAGAAATTTTGCATTGGTAGGTGGCATGCCTGGTATAATAAAAAAGTATGCGTTGCAACGTGATATATTGGCTTGCAATAAGCTGTATGACAGTTTGTTAGCGGCTTACTTTGATGATGTTGAAAAATATGCACCCAATAATACCTTGCTGCATATTATCCGTTTTATCGTTTCGGAAGGTTGGCGGTATGCTGGTTCAACCATCACTTTCGAACGCTTTGGTGGTACAAATTATCGCTCGCGTGAAGTAGGTGAGGCTTTCCGATTATTGGAAAAAACGATGTTGTTGGAATTGGTGTATCCAAGCACTTCCACCCAGCTGCCACTATTGACAGTTAAAGTGCGAAAACCTAAATTAATTTGGTTGGATGCAGGGTTGGTAAATTATGTGGCTGATGTGCGTAAAGAATTGTTTTCGACTACCGATATTCAAGATGTATGGCGTGGTATGTTAGCCGAACAGATTGTAGCACAGGAGCTAATATCGCAAGAAAGATTAGTTACAAAACATCGTCAGTTTTGGGTACGTGAAAAAATTCAATCGTCGGCAGAAGTAGATTTTGTGATTTCTTACGATGGCAAGGTAATCCCAATCGAAGTTAAATCGGGACATAATAGTAAACTGAGGTCACTTCATGTTTTTATGGACGAGGCACCACACGATGTGGCTGTTAGGGTTTGGAGTCAGGCACTTTCGGTAGATGTTGTATCAACAAATAAAGGAAAATCGTTCAGACTTATCAATGTGCCATTTTATTATGTTTGTATATTAGAAAGAGTATTGGATAAAATTTTGAAAAATGAATCCGACGAAAAAGAATAAAATACTAACAAATTTCAATTCCCCCGCCATTTATCCCGATTTTTTTATCGGGAGGGGTTAGGGGTTAAATTTATATTCCATGAAAAACTCACTTTTACCAATTAGCAGCTTATCGTTGCTGTGTGTTACCAATCCCGCAATTATTGCGCAGCAACAACAAAAACCCAATGTAATTCTGATTGTGGTCGACGATATGGGTTGGAAAGACCTAGGTGTATATGGTAGCGATTTTCATCGTACACCTCAGATTGACGCTTTAGCCAACGATGGTGTGCAGTTTACCAATGCTTATTCGGCTTGTACGGTTTCGTCGCCTACACGTGCTGCTCTTATGACTGGTAAATATCCTGCAAAACTCCATCTTACCGATTGGATTGAAGGCCACAAAATGCCAAAAGCAAAATTGCAAGTGCCCGATTGGACGATGTATTTACCACACTCCGAAACTACTTTAGCCGAAGTTTTCAAAAACAATGGCTATGCTACAGCGCATATCGGAAAATGGCATTTGGGCGAAGATGAAAAGTACTGGCCCGAAAATCAAGGTTTCGATATTAACATTGGCGGTTGGCGAACAGGTTCGCCCAACTTGAATAAAAAAGTTGGTTCGAACGGTTATTTTGTTCCTTACGGCAATCCACGCCTGAAGGATGGACCGGAAGGTGAATACCTCACTGAGCGCCTGGCTTCCGAAGCTTGTAATTATTTGCAACAATCGCTAACAAAACCTTTTTTCCTGAATCTGTGGTTTTACAATGTACATACGCCATTACAGGCAAAACAAGATAAAATTGACAAATACAAAGCGCTTGTTGACTCCACAAAACTTCAAAAAAATCCAACGTATGCCGCTATGGTTGAACATGTTGATGAGGCGGTTGGGAAAGTGGTATCACAATTGAAAAATCTGGGTTTGTACGACAATACCATTATTATATTCACTTCGGATAATGGCGGATTAATAAGCAATACCAAACAAAAAGTAACGAATAATGCTCCACTCCGACATGGCAAAGGCGAGCGCTACGAAGGTGGTGTACGCATTCCACTGCTTATAAAAAATGTAAATCAGCTTGCGGCTCGCAGGGTAGAAAATACGCCTGTAATTAGCATGGATAATATGCCAACACTCATTGATTTGGCAAACCTGACTGTGGATAAAAAGGTAAGAAATGGGTTTGATGGTGTCGCTTTGAAATCTCTTCTGCAACCCGAGACCGGCAAGCTGAAAAAACGCTCACTTTACTGGCATTACCCGCATTACCACACCGAAGGAGCCACGCCTTACAGCGCCGTTCGCAATGGTGATTGGAAACTGATTCATACCATCGAAACAAACACCTACGAACTTTATAACCTGAAAACGGACATTTCGGAAACTAAAAATCTTATTGACAGCGAACCGGCTGTTGCTGCCAAATTGATTAAAGAATTGGAAGCGTGGAAAAAGAAAGTTGGGGCACAAATGCCGGCGGTGAAAAAATAAATTAAAATATATCGAGGTATTTTTAAGCACTAATACGCTTGAAATTTAAAATTAATGCAGCAAGTCAAACCTCTTGCTGCATTAATTGAATGGTTAAAAATGTAGCAAAGGTTTAGAATTTGTAAGCAGCTCCCAAAGTGAAGCTTCCCGTAGCTTTACCACCTTCTACAAATACGCCCCAATTAGGAGTAAGTTCGTAACGTAAACCGCCGATAAAACCCCAAGTAAATAAAATTTTATTTTCGGTTTTTGTTTCCATGCCCGAAGCTTCTGTGGCTCCATGTTGTACCGAAAATCCAAAGGATGGACCAGCATAAGCGTCTAACTTATCTATAACCTGATAATGTCCTAAAATTCGGATTCCGGGTGATAAAATGCTGTAACTTGTAGTAGATGTGCCGCCGAACTGAGTTACTGTGCTGCTATAACCATAATACCCAAAATATCCACCAATACCCAAATTTAATTTTTCTACATTAAAAAGATTGTCTTTCACACCCACTTCGTACGAAAGTGCAAGTGGAGTACCTGAATCATTAAATCCGATGGTTGCTCCTAATAATTTTGTTCCTTTTTGAAATGTTTCTTGAGCATTTACACTCATAATTGCTGCTCCGAGAATAATTCCCAGTACTAATCTTCTCATTTTTTTTTGTTTTTTTGTTGATTAATTTTGCCTACCATTAACGTATTTCGGCTTCGACGTTGATTTTTTTATGGAAAAGCTTTATAGCTTTATTTCTTTTCTATTTTTCGGCGTTCGATGCCGCTGGGGGATATTATTTTTGCGATATATACACCACGAGGAATACCGTGTAGCGAAATAGATTCGTCGCATGATATGTGTTTGGTGAAAAGCACCCGGCAATGGAAATCACTTATTACAAGTGTTACATTATCGTCGATGCCAGCAATTTGGAAGCTGTCGATAACCGGATGTGGATGAAAAACAATTTTCGGTTTTTGAACTGAAGGAGTATGAGTTTGTATCATTTTTTATGCTGATTAGAATCGTTTTTTTCAATCAATAATCTTGGCACAAAAGTACATTCCATACGGTGATAAAACCAAAAAAACAGGGGGGACAAAAAGTAGACAGCGAGAAAAATAATTTCTAAATTGCTTGCATAAAGGAAGTTAGGTTTGTCTCCCGTTCGAGCTGAAGTTTTTGACGCAGACGTAATCTTGCTTTTTTTAATGCCTCTTCGGACTGAAAAGTGATGTTTGCAATGTCTTTGTTACTCATATTTAGTTTTAAAAATGCACACATCTTTCTTTCGTTGGCAGTAAGGATAGGGTAGGAGTTATTTATTTTTTCGTAAAACGAACCATGTACTTTTTCGAACAGAATTTCAAACTGTTCCCAATTGGAATTGTAAGCCGATCGTCGGTAATCCGAAACAAGCGAGTTGAGTTCCTGTTTCCCATCATTCACAGTGTGCAATTCAATTTTCTGCAAGCGTTGTATTGTAAGTGCATCGCGTTCGGCATTCTGAATGAGTTTTAAAGTGGCAGCTGTCATCGATTTTTGATTTAGTTCCAGCTCCTTGTTTATACGTTCGTTCGAAAGTCTTAGTTGTTCGTTTAATACTAAGTATTCTTTGTTAAGCATCAAATACTCGGCATTTAGTTTTTCAATTCGGGTGTTTTGCTCTGTCAATAAATGGTTGGTTTGGCGTTTTTCGCGCAGCGAACGATAAATATACAAGGCAAACAGCGACAAGAACAATATTATTATCAGCAACGAAATCATAATGGCAGCTTGTTCGGTATCTTTTTTCTGTTGCTTGAGCTCTATGGTATGTTTTTCTTTCTCCAATTTATAGTTATATTCAAGTTCGGCAATTCGTTTTGTGTTTTTATCATTGCGAACACTGTCGTTTATTTGCGAAAATAATTTTTGATGCAAATAGGCTTTTGAGCTATCGTTGGTAGCAGCATATATTTCGGACAGTTGCTTGTGAATATCTACTTTTAAATTCAGAATAGCCATTTTATTGGCTAAGTCCAATGCTTTAAGGGTATATTTTAGTGCGTCGGCATATTGTTTTTGTATAAAATAGGCATTCCCAATTTCTAAAAATACGCCAGCGTTAGCAAGTTTGTTATTGCTTATTTTTAATGCTTTTTGATAATGCAGCAACCCCAAATCTATTTTCCCTTGTTTTACATAAAGTGGCGCTAAGTTTCGCGAACTATATGCCATAAATGTGCTGTCATTTAGTTCTTTAGCTATTTTTAATGCTTTTTCTTTGTATTCAATTTCTCTTGGGTCGTTGGTTTTACCATACCTATTTCCAATGTTATTGTAACACATAAATATCTTTTTTTTGTCTTTCAATTCAAAGGCGATTTTCAGTGCTCTTTTGTGATAATACTCTGATTTTTCATAATCTTGTATATTCGAATAAAGAACACCAATATCGCTCAATGCCGTAAGTAAATCCAACCGGTTGTTATTGTTTTCTACTAGTAATAAATACTTCAGATAATACTCCAACGAAAGCGGATATTTTCCTTGTAAATTATAAACAAGTCCTAACAATTGAATGCACTTAGACGCCGAGGGTACATCTCCCGTTTTTTCAGCCATTTCCAAGGCTTTTTGAAAAGTTGAAATCGACTTATCGTACGCGTTGGTACGCATGTAGAATATGCCTAATCGGGTCATAAATTTGGCAATATCTTTTTTGTCGTTTGCCTTTTCGGCCAGACTAATAGCGTGAAGTTGGAGCCTGAGTGCTTCGTTTCTATCTTTTCCGATGTAAAGGGTTGCAAGCAAAGAACTTATACTGGCTATATCGGAATTTGAATTGATACTTTCGGCAATTTTTAAGCCTTTAGTAATGCTTTCAATGGCCAAATTCATATTTTCAGTTTGATTTGCCCACCCAAAAGCACTGTAGCTTTTTGCTAAACCTTTTTTGTAATTTAATTTTTCAGCCAAATCTATCGCCAATCTGGAGTATTTTAGGGCTTTATTATTGTCGGCTCCACGTAGTTCAAACGCAATTTCTGACAATAAATCCACCTTCGTTGAGTCATCGTCATGTTGTAATTTCAGAAGATTTTCCAGACTGTCCACTTTTATTTTATCTTGCGATTTTGTAAGGGGGGCAAATAGAAGAAAAATCAGACAAAGGGTTAAGGGGAGTAGTTTGTACATGTAATTGTTTTTTGTGGAATTGGTAACTCGCTATCAATGTTTTATTTAAAATGCTTGCATAAACGAAGTTAAATTTGTTTCACGATCGAGCTGAAGTTTCTGGCGCAAGCGTAATCGTGCTTTTTTTAAAGCTTCTTCCGACTGAAAAGTGATATTTGCAATGTCTTTGTTACTCATATTTAGTTTTAAAAATGCACACATTTTTCTTTCGTTGGTAGTAAGGATAGGATAAGAACTATTTATTTTTTCGTAAAACGAACCATGTACTTTTTCAAACAGAATTTCAAACTCTTCCCAATTGGAATTGTAAGCCGCTCGACGATAATCCGATACAAGCGAACTGATTTCCTGTTTACCATCATTCACGGTGTGCATTTCTATTCGCTGCAAGCGCTGTATGGTAAGTGCATCGCGCTCGGCATTCTGAATAAGTTTTAAGGTGGCTGCTGTCATCGATTTTTGATTTAGTTCCAACTCTTTGTTGATGCGGTCGTTCGAAATTTTTAGTTGCTCGTTTAGTTCTAAGTATTCTTTATTTAAAGTCAAATATTCGCCATTTAGTTTTTCAATTTTTGTGTTCTGTTCAGTTAACAAACGGTTCGTTAGGCGTTTTGCACGCAACGAACGATAAACATAAAGGGCAAACAGCGTCAAGAAAAATATTATTATCACCAGCGAAATCATTATTGCCGACTGTACCGTGTCTTTTTTCTGTTGCTTGAGTTCCAAGGCATGTTTTTCTTTCTCAAATTTATAATTGTATTCGAGTTCTGCAATTCGTTTCGTGTTTTTAGTATTGTAAACGCTGTCGTTTATTTGAGTAAATAATTTATGATGCAAATAAGCTTTGGAGCTGTCGTTGGTAAGTGCATATATTTCAGATAGTTGTTTGTGAATGTCGTTTTTCGAATCCATCAAATTCAGTTCGTTGGCGTAGTCCAGCGCTTTCAGTGTGTTTTTTAAAGCATCGCCATATTGTTTTTGTTTTAAAAATACGGATCCTCTTTTATTGTAAATTTCGCATACAGGGCGCATCCATTTTGTTTCTTCGCTTAGTTTCAAGGCCTTGTTATAGCTTTTTAATGCTTTGTCTAAATAGCCTTGATACAAATATACGTCGCCCAAATAAATGTATACGCTTATTGTAGTCTGGTGTTCGCCAACTTCTTCGCTTATCTCCAGCGCTTTTCGAAAATACTCCAGCGACCGCAAATCATTCATTTTTTTATAAACCGAACCAATATTGCCGTAGGCTGTGGCAATTCTGTCTTTCCGGTTAATCTCTATGGCGTATTTCAAGGTTTTTTCGTAATACTCCAATGCTTTTGGGAAATCATTTGTCAACAGATAGATGCTGCCAATATTATTTTGCGCATTTGCAATAGTAGCTTTGTTTTTTCGAAGTTCGCTTATTTTCAAGCCCTTATGAAAGTACTCAAGTGCCAATGGATAATTTCCCTGAAACACATATATTCTACCTATCCCACTGTAGCAGCTCGATTTCAGTGCATTGTCGTTCAGTTCTTCTGCTATTTTTAATGCATCTTTGTATGAATTAAGTGATGTTTCGTAGTGTCCTAATTGCGATTCAACCATAGCAAGGTTAATCATTGTTTTGGCTTGAAATTTAGGGTGCTTTAGTTGGTTAGCAAGTGCGAGAGCTTCTAAGGCGTAGGTTTTAGCTTTTTCGATGTCGTTGAGGTCGATGGTCGATACAATTTTATTGAGCAATAATATCTTGCTTGTATCTTGAGCTTTATGATTTCTCAAACAGTTTTCGAGGCTGTCGAGTTTTTTTGTATACTGTGCAGTAAGTGCATTAAAACTACTAATTACAAAAAATAGTAAACAGATTTTCAAATACTTAGTCATAAAAGTAGGGCGGAATTTAAAATTTCAGCATTTTTAGATTCAAAAATATCATTATTTTTTAGAAGGTACAAAATTACACAAAATAAATCATATTTCCTTTCGTATTGCTAAACATATTTTTGATTTATTTGCAATAATTGTGTCAAAATGATTACTGATTTTCCATATCCGGCCTATTCATTTTCCCTTTTTTTCCCTTTTTTTCGCTTTGTCGGAAAGTTTGAATCTAATTCAAAATTTTTTGATGCCATGCAAAATACCTGATTTTTTATTCTTTTTCCAAACATTTAGGGAGCATTAATAGAAAAGGCAATGCGCTGGAGTAAACTAAGGTTTCGTATTCCAAGCCAAGCAAACGTAGATTTTGGTAATAATGGGCATGCAAGCGGTAATAGTTTTTTTCGCTTTGTAGTAACCATGCTTTATCACCCAACTTGCTGGCAATAAACCATTTTTCAATCAAGCGAGCACTTCGCCCATTGCCATCATTCCAAGGGTGTATTTTTACAAATGTAAGATGTAATATGGCAGCAAAGAAAAAAACCGCTTCGGCAGTAAGTTCTGCTTCGAGCAAAGTTGCCAAATCGGCAAACCATTTGCCCATTTCAGTTTTTAACTCGTAAGGCGACGTAGCCACATATTCAATTTTACCTTCGTCGGTAACCACATACATGATGTTTGTGCGCAATTCTCCTTGTTGGTGGGCAGCTACAAGATTTCTGCTTAGTAAACGATGGGCAGATTGAATATTTACTGGTGTTAATTCGTTTAGCTTTGCAAATTGGTAAGCCTCGTAAAGGTCATCGGTTTTTTTTGTATAGTCGAATCGAAATACCACTCCCATCGTTTTATGTTTTATAAAACTATCAAGATCAATGTTTTCGCCTTCTATTTTGCTCGAAAAAACGGATGCAACTGAGGTATAAAAACTAAAAGTATCGGTGCTTATTTCAGCCTCTTGCAGCGCATTCAGTTTTTGGTCAATACCACTTATTTTTTCCAAGTAAGTAGGCAATAAATCTGTTTTTATCAGTTGTAGTTTCACGCGTTTCAAATTAGTTTTTTCCGAAGGTTCAAAGCTACAAAGAAAATTTTATATTTTAAAATGAAAGAGTTTTTGCTTATTTCATGCCCGAACGATATGTGCCAACTGCCTGAAAATTTTACTTATATTATTTTATCAGGATAACAAGATGCTTTTTTAATTCATTACATTCTTATTCAGTTCTATAGCAATAATTGTAACCGTTTTGTCCTCGCGATTTATGCCCGAAAGTGTAATCTCACGTTTACTGTTTTGACTCATTTTTACAGTTTTTTTACTCGAAACAAGATATGCTTTTGTGGCTTTTTGTCCTTTGTTTATTGCCGGTAAGGTAAAAGTTGTGCCGGCAAAATCGCTCAACAAATACAGGTATATCGTATTTCCTTTGTAGGCAAATCCATACTGTCCATCTTTTGGATTCCAGGGGCCTCCGCGTGTGCCATACACAGCCTCGCCCACTTTTTCGAGCCATTTTCCCATATCGAGCAGTCGGTTTTGTACCGCCATCGGAATTTGTCCGTGTCGGTCGGGGCCTACATTAAGCAGATACACCATGTTGCGGATGACACAATCGGCCAACATGCGTTTCAGGGCATCGGTCGATTTTACTTTTGTGCTGTCTTCGTGGGCTTTTGTATATCCCCAGGCTGGAGCTATCGACATACATTTTTCATAAATATCTTCCGTGCGCACCGCTCCTGTAATGGCAGCATTGCCTTCTTCGGCTTTAATATCGCCATACCAACCACATCGGGGATTTACAATAATATCCGGTTGGTATTTTCTGACAATTCCCATCAATCCAAGTGGTTTCCCTGTTTTTGGGTCGGTATCCTGAAAATATGGATTTACAGGCCATGCATTATCGGCATGGAGGTATTTGCCCGATTCCCAGAAATAAGCAGCATCGGCATCGCTACCCTGCTGACCCAGCCATCCGCCATCCCAAAAAATCTGATCTATTTTACCATAGTTTGTCATTAATTCTTTTACCTGACAGTACAATTCTTCTTTCATAAGTCGGGCGTTTTCTTTGTTCGAAATATTGGTTTTGAAGCCAAAGGGGTTGGGTTTGCAATCGGTACCAGACACATCGTAATAACCCGGATAACGCCAATTTAAAAGCGTTTTATACAATCCAACTTTTAAGCCCTCAGCGCGACAAGCTTCGACGTATTCTTTTACAAAATCGCGGTTATGCGTTTGTTTCGAAGTGAAGGTATTCATGTATTTACTATCGAAAAGGGCATATCCATCGTGATGCATGGTGGTCATATTCATGTATTTCATGCCAGCAGCTTTGGCTAATTTTGCCCATGCAGCAGGGTCAAATTTATTGGCCGAAAAATACTTATCGCCAGCCGATGGGTAGGCATACGCTCTATACTTGTCGGCCGATATAGCCGAATTGTACATTACCCATTCGCCTTTGGCATGAGCAGCGTAAATTCCCCAATGAATAAACATCCCGAATTTTGCATCGAGCAACCAAGCCATTTTTTCATTCGATTGAGTTTCAATGCCTTGGTCAACTACTTGTTTGCGAGCCGGAAAGGCTTTAATTCCCGTTGATTTAACAGGCGTATAATCACCCACACGTTCCAGCTGCAAATCGTCGACCCAAACTTTGTTTTTAGCACTGTTTTCAGGATTTTTGAATTCAATAATGCCTTTGTTTTGATTTTCGCCCACCCGAAACTCTTTTTTTACCAAAGTCCAATTGGTGAGGGCACTTGCAGTGCTGGTATTGTTTTCGGCCAAGCTCAACAAGTTCACCTGTACTTCGTCGGAACCACTACTGGTTTTTAACCATACCGAAAGTTGATAGATTGAATTGGGTGTAAGTGTGATAAAACTCTGAACGGAGCTACCCGATGTAATTTCGAGTGCTTTTTTTCCGTTTTTTGCAACTGCCGTAGTTAAATTAGCCGCATCGCCTACAACTATCCAAGGGAAAAGAGTTTCACCCTCAAAATCAACTTTCGAAGGTACGGTGAGACCTACTTTTTGAGCAGAAGTAACGCTTGTAATAAGGCAAAAAAGCAACAATGCTACGAATCGAATGGCATGTAAAATCTTCATTTATATTGATTTAAAAAGAAATAAAATTAATTTGGAGCACAAAGATAAGTATAACTCATTATTTAAAAAAGGTAAATTTGCATTATTTTTTCAAATGGTCAAATAATAAGCCTTTTTGAAATATTCTTCAACTTATTCTTGATCTTATTTTGAATGGGAGTTGCTATATTATCCTTTCTTGTTTTTACGATATTCGCTGGGCGAAATGCCCATTGTTTTTGTAAAAATTCGGCTAAAGTAAAGTGGGTCATCCCAACCAATCATCAAGGATATTTGATTTATTTTCAAATCCGAAAAATCCAGATAATGACAAGCCTGTTGAATTTTTAGTTGAATAAGGTAATTTAATGGAGAATACCCTGTTTTTGTCACAAATATGGAAGAGAAGTGCGAAGCCGAAAATCCAATATAGTCGGCTATATCTTTGAGCTTTAATTTTTTGTGCAGGTTTTCGCGCATAAAATGAATGGCATCACCCGAAATATCCCGTTGGTTCTGATTGGCAAATATGCTTTCGCGGTAAGCTCCCAAAAACTTCAATGAACCTAAAAAGTGAAACAAGCTGGAAATGCTATAATCTAAATTATTTTTGCTGTATCCATTTTTTAGTGTCGAATAAATTTCTTCGAAAAGGTGAATGCGCTCTTCAATTCGGGAGTCTTTTTCGGGGCTAATTCGTGTTGGTTTATCCAATCCTTCGGAGAAAAAAGCGGCTTTCTCGCCATCAAAATGCATCCAATAGATTGTCCATGAGTTGTTCGGATTGCATCCATAGCTGTGAGCTTTGTTTTTTGGAAGTATAAAAAATTGATTAGCAGTTACTTTCTGGCGAACTCCCTCAATTTCGAACCAGCCTGCACCTTCAATGCAGTAGATTAATACAAATTGCTTTGCCTCTTCTTTTGTTCTTTTTCTGAAATGAAATTCGGCTTTTGGATAATAACCAATATCGGTAATGTGCAATAAACTTCCCAAGCTATCATTCTTGAGGTCCTCAACGATTGGTGCGGGTAAAATTACCGCTCGCTCGCCTGTAAAACCGCTTTTAATTTGTGCCATTGTTGTTATTGTATCTCATTTAATAATCCAAAAGTAATAAATTTTTTAAATCAATAGTCGATTATCGTAAAATAATCCATATAAAAAGTGAGATGTTCTATAAAAATGATTGAAAATAAAGCTTTACTTTGCATCGTTAATTCAAAAGATAATTTCGATGAAAAAATTCAATAAGTCTTACATTTTAGGAATTTCGATGGTTTCGGCCATGGGTGGTTTGCTTTTTGGCTACGACTGGGTTGTAATAGGTGGTGCCAAGCCCTTTTATGAACGTTTTTTTGATATAGCTAATTCGGCCAATTTGCAGGCATGGGCTATGAGTTCGGCATTAATCGGTTGCGTTATTGGCGCAGTAGTTTCGGGTGTGGTAAGCGATAAATTTGGTCGGAAATGGCCCTTGTTGTTGTCTGCATTTCTTTTTACAGTTTCTTCGATAGGTACTGGTGCCGCTACAAG
>CAMDNO010000027.1 GCA_945902955.1 Porphyromonas cangingivalis | reverse complement strand
TCTATTATTCGCTTGGGCGCGACTGGCACGACCCCGATGTGCCTACCAATTGGCCTGTAAAAGCGGGAAGAAGCAATTCGTGGGACTTCCCCAACGAAGATGCCAAAGATTTTTCGAAATACTTCGAGCGCAAAGTAAAACCACAAATTACCGAACTGATAAAGCAGTACAAACCCGCAATTGTGTGGTTTGATACGCCCGAATTGATTAGCAAAGTGCAAAGTAAGGAACTCAAAGAATTAATTGTAAAACTCGACCAGCAATGCATTGTGAATGAGCGTGTTGGCAATGGCTTTGGCGACTATAAAGTGCTGGAGCAAAAAGGAGGCGATAGAATTATTCCCGGCACTTGGGAAACTTGTATTACCATGTCGCGTAACTGGGGTTACGTAAAATCGGATACGGTTTACAAATCGACCGAGAAACTCATTGGTTTACTGATAGATGCTGTGAGCAAAGGCGGTAACTTATTGCTCAACGTTGGCCCCACGCCCGAAGGTATTATCAAAACCGAAAATCTGAGCCGCTTGACTGAAATTGGCAGCTGGCTAAAAACAAACAGTGAAGCTGTGTATGGTACTAAACCATGGAAAGTATACGGCGAAAATGCCGATTCGGCAGCTTACCAAAGCCAACAAGGGTTTAAGGCCGACGAAAAAGATGCCGTGTTCGACGGTACGCCCAAAGATGTGGTGCAGGACATTCGATTTACTAGCAAAGGGGCTGATTTATATGTCATTGCCCGCAGTTGGCGACAAAAAGACGTATTGGTTAAATCGCTAAAAAGGAACGAATTTAAACCCAAATCCGTTCAACTTTTAGGCTACAAAGGCAAAATTAAGTGGAAACAAACAGCACAAGGTACCATCATAACCATTCCCCAAAAGGCTGTACAATCCATTCCGATTTATGTTTTCAAGATAAAATTCGATTCGAAAAAATAAAAGAAACATCTTTCATTTAATAGCGATATAATTGATTTAATACACACTTTGGTATTATTTCAATTATATCGCTTTTTTTTGTTCCATCTATATTTGTACTATCGGTATAAATCACCATTCTAATTAAAAACTAACCCATTTAGGAATATTAATTGAAAATTACTTAGGGGTTTTAAATGGCCTATGTGTCTATATTCCGTATTTCACTTTAAATAATTTACTAAAAATGAAAAAAACACTTCTATTTGTGGGATTTATCTCACTTATTGTAGCATTTAATAGCTGCCACCCGGAGCTTACAATGGACGAAATTCTCTCGCAGCGACCACCGTATAACGCGAGAAATGTGTTGGAATTTAGAGTTCCAAGTGCACCAAATGTTTATAACGATGTTGTTTTGGACTTTGTGGCAGTGCCAAGTACCAAAGTTTCTGATTACGGAACGAAATCGTGCATCGACGAAGCCAATAAAACAATTTACATCGATTTGCCAAGCCATGTTATTGATAGCGCATTGGTTTTCAAAGTAATACTTGGTATTGGCGCGCATTGCGAACCGGCAAGCTTTACGGCAATGAATTTGAAAGATACCGCTTCGCTGAAAGTTATTGCCGAAAGCGGAAAAACATCGACGTATAAAATTGTGCGTTTAAAAAAATATGTTTATACTGATAGTCAGATTTTTACGGCTACCATTTCGAATGTTATTAACAATGTCAAAGGTGCTCCTGTAAGTGCATCCTTTTTTATTGGGTCCAACAATGGTAGATGGAGTACTCCTTACGATGCAATTATTTATATTCCTACAACAGCCGATTCAACAAAACTCAAAATTTCGCTTAGCTTAAACGATCAAACTTCTTACAAGGCCAGCATTTATGGCCCTTGTAATCCCGAAGGCCCTTTAGAAAGTTCGCGCGATGATAAAGATCTTAACAAGTCGCTGAGTGATAACGATGGTCCGCTTTACGATTCTACTTTGGTGTATTCAAGCTATCAGGTACCTGTATCCTACGACCCAATTACGGGCAATGGGGATAAATTTTCGCCAGGCATTTTATTTCGATCAATCTCTTACAGCGGTACAACCTTTAAGTATTACCGTTTGAGAATTGTAAAATCTAAAAGTTTAGACTCTACAACGACTTATTACGACCCAGCCATCAAAATTCCTATTATTCGCAAAAAAAGTAGAAAGTAATAATAACCTTATAAAAATACAATGCTAATACGTATGTATCAGATTAAAATCAAAAATTGGGGGCTTCGAATACTCATTGCTTCCATCCTTATTTCTTTTTTTGCGCAGGCTCAGGCGCAAACCATAAAAATTACAGGGAATGTAACCGATGGAAAAGAGGCAATTATTGGAGCAACTGTCATGGTAAAAGAGCTTAAAAACATAGGTACTGTTACCAATATAAATGGCGATTTCACTTTGAATGTTCCCGAAAGTGCCAAAACACTTGAGATTTCGTATATCGGATTCGACAAACAAAGTGTGCCTATTCAGAAAAAAACGGTTTTTAAAATCACCTTAACTACTACCAATCAGAATTTAGAAGAATTGGTAGTTGTAGGGTATGGCAGCATGAAAAAGCGCGACTTGACGGGTGCAATCACCTCTGTAAGTAGCGAGGATATTAATGGTAGCAAAACATCGACCGTGTTGGAAGCCATGCAAGGAAAAGTGGCTGGGTTGTTAATTCAAGGGTCGTCGGAGCCAGGCGCTGGTTCGTCGGTAATGATTCGTGGTGCTTCGTCGCTCTCTACCGAAGATGGGGCAAATAGCCCGCTGTATATTGTTGATGGTATGGAAGTTAATTCAATCGACAATTTGAACCCGAATGATATTGCTTCGATAGAGGTACTGAAAGATGCTGCTTCGGCCTCAATTTATGGTTCCAAATCGGCAAATGGTGTTATGCTTATTACCACTATTCAAGGAAAAGAAGGGACGCCAAAAATTGCCATTAATTACTCGTTTCGCAATTCGAATATCGGGCACAAAATTCCCGCTATGAATCGTCAACAAGGCATTGATTTTGCCAATATGCGTAATTATGCTATTGGTGCGCTACCCTCCACTTCTGTCGAAAATGTGGATACTTATAATCCTATTTTTATGCAGGATAATTATATTCAGGATTTAATATTTAGGAATGCACCCACCCATAAACTTGATTTTAGTATTGCTGGAGCGAGTAAAACCTTGAAATATTATGTAGGAGCGGGTTATAATAATGATCAGGGAATTCAAATAAACACCTACAACAAGCAATTGACAGCGCGGTCGAATGTGGATTATATTGTTTCAAAAGCATTGACTATCGGCAGTCGTATTTCGTTGGCAAAAACCGATCGCCGAACTGCATCAGGTAATTCGAGAGGCCAGCTGCTTTCGCGCCCTGCCAACTATCCTATTTATGAATTGGATGGCTCTTTTTCGCCGGTAATTAATGGACGAACGAACCCTATGGCCGAAACCATGCTGGGGGCTGCCGATACCGATATTTACGATGTAAATATGAATCAATTTTTAGAATTTACTTTTCTAAAAGATTTTAAATTTAAACCCAGCATTTCGGCCATTTTAAGCAATAGTTTGTACAGCGATTTTAATCCGGCCATTTTGGACGCATCTTTTCTGCGAAATTCTACCAATCAAACTATTACCACGCTTTCGTGGACAAATGATAACGTTTTGTCTTATGCTAAAACCATAGGGAAACATTCCTTCAGCGCTATGGCGGGCTTGAGTTATCAAAAATCGAATGTTAAAAGTACCACTTTGAATGTAACAGGTAATGTGTCGGATAATTTGCCTATTTCGTATTCGTACTACCAGGCAAAATCGTCAACTCGCTCTTTAGAAACTGGCAATGCTTTGGCGGCTATGTTTGGTCGTGTTACTTATAGCTATATGGGTCGTTATTTGTTCAATGCGAATATTCGTCGTGATGGCTCGTCGCGATTTGGAATTAATAATAGATATGGTACTTTCCCTTCGGCATCGATTGGTTGGCGCTTTTCGGACGAAAAATTTATGAACTTTTCCAAAACCGTAGTCGACGATGCTAAGTTTCGTTTGAGTTATGGTAAAACCGGAAATCAGGGTGCTTCTAACTTCCCTTGGCAAGGATTGTATGGCCTTAATGTGTATGCGCTCAATCCTGGATTTTTTCCGAGCCAAATGGAAAACAAAGATTTAAGTTGGGAAACAACGCAACAATTGAACTTTGGGCTTGACTTAAATTTGTTCAACTCGCGTATTAACATTGTAGCCGATTATTACAAAAAGCAAACGTCGGATGTGTTATTCCGCATCAATATTCCCGAAACAACCGGTTTTAGTACCGTTTATCGCAATATTGGAAATGTAGACAACGAAGGCTACGAATTAGCTATTAATACTGTAAATATCAAAACAAAAAAGTTGCAATGGAAAACTGGAGTTACATTGTCGTTTAACGAAAATATGATTTCGTCGGTGCCCCCAGGCGGTCGTTTGTATTCGAACGATATGTATATTATCGACAAAGGATACGCTCTGGGAACCATGTTTGGCTACAAAGCATTGAATATATTTTCGTATAACGAATCCAATAATTACGATATGAATTGGAATCAATTAACGCCAATATTTACCGAAAGTGGTGTTTTTCAAGAATATCAATTGAATGGAGAGACTTACACTGGTCAGCGTCAACAAAAACTGTATGGCTCCACTACTGGTAAAGCATTTGCCGGAGGCGATGTAAACTGGGAGGATATAAACAAAGATGGTGTGATTGATGATAATGACCGCCAAATAATAGGTAATGGTGCCCCAATAGTTACTGGAGGTTTCAACAATAGTATCACTTACGAGGGATTTTCGTTATCTGCATTTTTCAGTTTTTCGTTCGGAGGAGATATTTACAAACGTTCGGTGGCAAGTAATAATGCTTGGACACTATCGTCTATCACACGTGGAGATCCGCGTATTGTAGCTCAATCGTGGGTAGCGCCTGGCGACAATGCTAAATATCCAATACTAAACGACACCAAGGTTGAAAATACCCGTCAAACAAGTAGTTTGTGGATAGAAGATGGGTCGTATATCCGTCTGAAAAACTTGAAATTCGGATACGATTTGCCCGCAAAATGGCTTAAACCATTACACATCAAATCGTTGAATTTGTATGGTATGCTTCAGGATTATTTTACGTGGACAAACTATTCGATGTTCGACCCCGAAATGGCTGCCAGTGGTTACAATTATGGGATGGATGTAAACGTGTATCCACGTTCGAAGAGTATTCTTTTTGGATTAAATCTTAACTTCTAACTCATTGGTTTATAATTAAATAAATTAAGAAAAATCATGAAAAAAATTAGTATAGTATTCTTGGCAAGTGTATTTTTATTCAGCTCTTGCATGGACGAATTTTTAGATGTAAAACCGGTAAGCGATTTAACTACCGATAAATTTTGGAAAACCGAAAAAGATGTTCGTACGGCCTTAAATTCGGCTTACGGCTATATCCAAACAACTTACAATTATGGCTATTCGCAGTGGTTCGAAGGACGTTCCGAAAATTGGGCGCCCCTCAATACAAGTTCCGCCTCCAATAGTCCGTTGGCAGCTACTTTTAATCAATTAACCAATCAAATGACTCCTTCGAACTGGGTAGGTTGGTATAATATTATTAGTGTAGCCAATTATAGTTTGCACTATATCCCACTAACACCTATTGCCGATAAGGTATTGTCGAACCATTATATTGCCGAAGCCTATTTTCTGCGTGCGTTTGCTTACTACAATATTGCCCGTATTTGGGGTGATGCTCCATTGGTAACTAAGCCTACACTTAAGGTCGACGAAATTGAATATCCATTCAAAAGTTCACAAGCTTTGTTATTGGCACAAGTAGGTAGAGATATTGATTCGGCTTTTGTAAAAGCTGATAAAGATGGTACTCAAGGTGGATCTCGTGTAGTGAACAAAGGTTTTTTCTCGGTAGGTGCTTTGGCTGCTTTGGCTACCGACTATAGCATGTGGATGCACCAATATCAAAAAGCTTTGGATTATAGTGTGCCTTTGAATTTTTTTATGAACAATGTTGCTATTTCGCTCAATGCCACGGCCGATTATTCAAAACTTTTTACACCTACGGATGCCATTGGTCAAAATGAAAATATCTGGGTGTTGCAATGGGATTATATTAATCAAAATAATACCATTAATTATGCCGTATGGAATTTTATGGCTCCAACTGGGCCTGCCTACACTTACAGCAGCTGGTTTTATACTGGTTCGGCAGGCTATGATGTTGCAAAATTACCTTCGTTTTACAACAAACGCCTCAAAGGTTGGATTTTCGATGCTTATTACAAAGGCGACAAACGAAAAGCGGCTACTTTGGATTCAGTTGCCGGTGGCACTTCCTCTACGGGTTATGTTATTGCAACAAGCACTTCAAAAGTGTTACTCAAAGCCACAGCGGGCATGAAAGCTACCACGGTAATGCAATCGTATAATTTCCCGGTAGTTATGTACCGATATGCCGATATTTTGTTGATGCGTGCCGAGGCATATAATAAATTGGGAAACATTACTGCTGCGGTGGCCGAATTGAAAAAAGTGCGCGATAGAGCGGGTTTAACAAATACAGCAGCCAAATTAACAGATGCCACTGGCTTCAGTGTTATCGACGGCCCGGTTGATCAAACTCGTCCTGTATCGGGCTATGTAGCCGATGGCGAAAATGGAAGTAGTAATCAGTTGGAAATGGATATCCTCAAAGAACGCAGCATCGAGTTGCTTGGCGAAGGCAAAAGATGGTTCGACTTGATGCGTACCGGTAAGGCAATGGCCATAATGAATGATTATTACGATTATGCGCTCACCATTTCGACTACGGTAAAATTAACAAAATATACCGACGAGAAACAGCTTTATTGGCCAGTTTACTATCGCAACCTCAATACGAATCCAAATTTGGATAGTACCTTGGTTATTACAAATCCTTAAACAACAATTTTAATATTTATAAAATATGAAAACCAGTAGAATTTATATATACCTGATTTTATTTTCAAGTATTGCCATAATGTCGTCCTGCGAATTAATGGGTTTGCCTTTGCAGACTGATTATCAATATGATTATGCCAAATTAGATCCGCATATCGGAATAACTGCGTACGAATTTATAAAAAAACGCAGTTCGGTAGATATGACTTCGTTTGCCTATGCGGTGGACAAAGCAGAGTTCAAAGCCGAATTCGAGAAACCCGGACGTACTTATTTACTTTTAAATAATACGGGTTGTAATCGCTATTTTACAAACAAAAAAATTACATTTCAGGGCATGTCCAAATACGATTTGCAACAATGGTTGGGACAGTTTATTGTGGAAGGAGTTTATCTATCAACCGATTTAACGCTCTCGCCTCAAATTGTAAAAACCATGCCTACAACTTACCTCAATCAGTCAAGTCCATTGCCTCCTAAAGTGCGTTTTCTGTGTCTCGACCCGGTTTTCAATCAGAACTTGAACCAATACAAGGTATTGGTTGACTACGCCGGAACTATTTACGAACGGGATATTTTGAAATGTTATTCGTTGGAAACTAACATAATACCTTCGAATGGTGGCGTAATTCATATTTTTGATAAATATCCGGAGTATTATCCCAAAGATAAAAATCATCCCGAAATTCCTTGACGAAAGAGCATAGCCGTCAAGCTAAGGATTATTTTAAGAAGGGGATATTTTATTTAGTGGTTTTATTGTACTGCCCCTAACCCCTAAAGGGGAACAGAAATTAGTATTGATAATTATAACATCAGATTGGTTCTTTTTCGGAGACGAAATTAACTTCACACCCCTTTAGGGGCTTGGGGCGGGAATAATCAAAATTCGCTTGACGGCTATGCTACTGGGGGCTAAGACATATTCTCCTAAAAAAGATAGAAAAAAATAAAGATACTGCGTCTGAAGCCTCCTTCAGCTGACGGATTCGGGGTCGAAATGAACATGGTATGAGAATAAATCCTTAATTTGGATAGCTCTTGGTATAAATCTTCAAATTTACAAAAAAAACATATTTTTTAGTTCTAAATGAAATTTAATTCAATATACAAGTATTTTTTTACGCTGATAGTTGTATTGCTATTTGTGTTGCCTGTTAATGCTCTTACAGATAAGCAATTAAAGTCTATTCGGAAAGGTTATGACTTCCGCCGGCAAGAGGCTTTCGATGCTTTGAAAAGCAAGCCCTTAGTTGTGTCGAAACTTCAGCCGCCATTGGAGCCCGGACGTACACTTTTTGCTCGCAGTTTTAGTTATTCATTGGTCGATTTTGCATTTAAAAGCCTGTGGCTGAACGAACAAGTTGCCGAAGCAAATGCCGCTTTGCAGCAAAATGCCGATTATTATATTGATAATTACCCGGCCATGCAGGATAGAGATAATTTTTATTGGGCTGCCGATGAGTGGTTACGTTTGCTAGAGTATTTTGGAACAAAAGGAACAAAAAAAGCTGGTTTAATTACAAAGGAAACCGAAGATAAGTTGTTTAAAATGATGTGGCAATACAACAAAGTGTTTTCACTACAATCAAAAGCAGAATACAAAATTAGCGGAACTTGGTTTGTCGATGAGTCCGAAAATCATCACATTCAGCGCTTTTCTACTTATTGGCATTTTGCAAAATACTTAAAGGATTTACCAGCATATAAAGACTTGAAATATGATGATGGTTTCACGTCGAAAGAGCATTATGATGGTTGGAACATTTACATTAAACATTGGATTGTAGAGCGTGCCCGCAAAGGACTATTTGTAGAGATGGCAAACGAAGCGTATGGTTTGGAAACCCTGAAAGGTGCTTATAATTTTTATGATTTTGGCGATAAAGAATTGCGATGCCTTACGGGCAAATTGCTCGATTTGTATTGGGCTACTTGGGCCGAAGAACAATTAGCTGGTGTACGTGGCGGTAGTAAAAACAGGGTATATCCGGGCGTAAATAGCAAATCGGGTAGGGGAGAGTTTTGGCAAATGGCTTGGTACTATTTGGGCGTTGGTGAGCCAACTCATTTAGAGCGTAATTTAATGACAGTGGTGGCCAGTTCGTATCGTATGCCATTGCTCGTTATGGATATAGCGTTGGATACGGAAGGGCGTGGCGAATATGAAATTAAGCAACGGAGATTGGGTTTGGCCATCGATAGTTTTCACATGAATCCCGATTACCGACTTCGCCAAGATAATGGCGGATTGATGCGTTACAGTTACTGTACGCCCGATTTTATTTTAGGCGCAGCACATTTCGAAGCTCGCAAATGGCAAGATTGGACGCTTATAAGCAGTCAGAATCGTTGGCATGGAGTTGTTTTTGCCGGCGACGAAGATGCCCGCATTTACCCGCAATGCAGTTTGGATAATACGTACAGGTCGTATAACCAACATTGGAGCGTACAAAATAAAGGTTGTATGATTACCCAAAAATTGCCCGAAGGATATGCGTGGGAGGGTAATCCGATGCGCGTTTTCTTTAGCAAAGCTGGATTGACTGATTTGGTTGAACGTAACCATTGGATTTTTGTGGCCTCCAAAGGAGCTTACGCCGCTGTAAAATGTGTATCGAAAGGCTATTATTGGGATGCTGATACCGACGGACAATGGCTGATGTGCGAAGATGAACTAACGCCGATTATTATACAAGTAGCAAGCAAAAAGGATTTTACAGATTACAAGCAGTTTCAGGAAAAAATTCTATCATTGCCAATGAAATACGATGGGAAACTGCTGAAATACAAGTCTATTTACAACGACGATTTTGAATTCCATTCCGACTACTCAAAATTAGCTTCGGTAAATGGAAAAACAATTGACATACAGCCAAAAATGGTTTTTGATAGCCCGTTTGTGAAATCAGTTTGGAACAGTGGAATAATTGAAATTACCAAAGGAAAACGAATGCTAAAACTTGATTTTAAATTAAAATAAAACGATGAAAAAACTCACGCTATATTTCTTTTTAGTAGCAATTTATGCAACTACTTTTTCGCAATCGAAAACCATGATTGTGTACAAAAACGGTGTGAAACTATATGAAACATTGGTTTCGAAGTCCGATAGTGTGGCTTTTAATGCTACCGATACCGTTATGGATGTGGACGGAAATGTGTATCGCACCATCAAAATTGGCAATAAACTCTGGATGATAGATAACCTCCGAACTACCAAACTGAATGATGGCACACCCATTACAAATATTTCGACCGACAATATTAATTATGCCAATGGCGTGAGTGGTGTGTTACGTACAACCCCGGCATTTAGTTGGCATAGCAATTTAGATTATAATAAGTATAATTTTGGTGGACTTTACAATTGGTTTGCATTGGAAACAAGAAAGTTAGCTCCTGTGGGCTGGCGCGTAGCTTCCAAAGAAGATTGGGCTGAATTAGAAAACTACCTGGCTGTAAATGGCTATAACTACGATGGTTCAAAATCGCCTGCTGGTACGGTTAGTAAAATTCTAAAATCCATGACAAGCGAAAACTACTGGATTTCGAGTACAGTAAATGGCTCGGTTGGAAACAATATAAAAGCAAACAACAAATCCGGTCTTGCATTAACGCCAAGTGGCTACCGCAATGGTTTGACATGGGGCGAAATAGGCAGTACGGCTGGCTATTGGACGGCATCGTGGTTCGATGCCGCAACGGCCAATAGTCGCTATTTTGGCGTTGCCGATTCTGGAATAGTGCAGACGCGCACCGACAACAAACAAACGGCCTACTCGGTGCGTTGCGTAAAAGATGTAGTGGTAGAGCCAGTTGCCGGAGCAATACCCGATTCGCATCTCACGGGCTTGAATGCCTCTTTTGCAACCCGACGTGATGATGCCTTTGAAGCGTTGCGCTACAATGCGCTCGTTGTGGCACCGCTCGATTTAACTTATCAAACGACTACGGGTGCTCCATTGAGCAGGGCTTTTAGTTATTCCCTTTCCGATTATGCTTTTAAATCGTTGTGGCTCAATGCTAATGTGGATAAAGCAAATGCTGCTTTGGTGCAAAATGCCGATTTTTACCTCACCAACCCAGCTTACCTCAAAGACCGCGATAGTTTTTATTGGTCGTCGGACGAATGGACGCGGTTGTTGGAATTTTTTGGAAGTAATGGCTCCAAAACAAAAGGACTTATTACGCCCGCTACCGAAGCAAAACTGTACGAGTTGATGTTTTTATACCTTAAAACATGGGCGCCAGCTACTTCAACAAGCTTAAATCCTGTGCCTTATGCCGAATATGCCATAAGCAATACATGGAATGTTGATGGTTCAGAAAATCATCATGTGATGCAATTTTGTACTTTTTGGCATTTTGCTAAGTTGTTAAAAGACAATCCTACTTACGCTTCTCAAACTTTTCCAGATGGAACCTCAGCTCAACAAATTTACACGGCTACAACCGATTATATTAAACATTATATTGTTGAACGTGCCAAAAAAGGATTGTTTATCGAAATGGCAAACGATTCGTACCAAGTGGAAACACTCAAAGGTTTTTATAATTGCTATGATTTTTCGGCTGATGCTGAGTTGAAAGCACTTTCGGGCAAATTGCTCGATTTGTATTGGGCTTGCTGGTCGCAGGAACAGATTAACGGCGTGCGTGGTGGTAGTAAAGCGCGGGTTTATCGTGGCCCCGAAAGCTACACTGGTGCAACCGCTTTTTACAAAATGGCTTATTATTACATGGCTATGAATTCGGCTTCAACCCTTTCGGGTACGCAGTTTACGTTTGTAAGTAGCAATTACCGTTTGCCACTGGTGGTTATGGATATGGCTTTGATGAAATCGGAACGTGGAAACTACGAAGTGAAAGAACGTCCGCTGGGTTTAGCAAGTGGTAGCTATTATGGTGCGCCTAATTACAGAATGAAACAAGATTATGGCGGCATTGTTAGATACAGCTACTGTACGCCCGATTTTATTATGGGTTCTATGCACACCGAAGCTCGTAAATACGAAGATTGGACCATGATAAGCAGTCAGAATAGATGGGTGGGGGTTATTTTTGATGGCGATTCCGAAGCACGCATTTATCCACAGGCACAAAGCGATTATCGCGCTTATAATCAGTATTGGGGTGTGCAAAGTAAAGGCACAATGATAGTGCAAACTTTGCCGTTGGGTGTATATTCCAAAATGACCGATAGTATGCGTGTGTGTTTTGGAGCTAAAGGTTTAACGGCACGCGTGGAACGTGGAGGTTGGGTATTTACCTCGAGTAGCGGTGCTTATGCTGCTATTAAAGTGGTGTCGGGAACTTATAAAAATGCTACGTATTGGTCGCGACCTACCGTAGTTTGTAACGATTTATATTCGCCTGTAATTATTGAAGTAGCGCAGAAAAAGAATTTTACCAGTTACACCGATTTTCAGGATAAAATACTAGCACTACCATTAGCTTACGATGGTAAAGTGCTGACTCACAAAACTATTTATGGCGAAGATTTAACGTATTATGCCGACCGAACATCTTTGCCAAAAGTTAATAATCAACTCATCGACCTCAGACCAACACGTGCCTTTGAAAGTCCATTTATAAAATCAGATTTTAATAGCGGCGTGGTGGAAATTGAAAAAAACAAACGGAAATTGGTACTGGATTTTAATTTAAAATAACAATTGTAATGTTGAAAAGAAATATAGCTTTATCGTTAATTTTTGGTTTATGTGTTTCTGTTTTGGCACAAACCAAAACCATGATTGTCTACAAAAATGGAGTGAAATACTACGAAGCTTTGGTGTCAAATTCGGATAGTATTTTTTTTAATACTACAGATACCGTAAGTGATATTGATAAAAATATTTACCGCACTATCAAAATTGGTAATAAACTCTGGATGGTTGATAACCTCCGAACTACCAAACTGAATGATGGTACACCAATTACCAATATCACAACCGACGATATAAAATATGCCAATGGTGTGAGCGGTGTGTTGCGTACAACTCCAGCATTTAGTTGGCACAGCAATTTGGAGTATAATAAATATACTTTTGGCGGACTTTACAATTGGTTTGCGCTGGAAACAAGAAAGTTAGCTCCTATGGGCTGGCGTGTTGCCTCTAAAGAAGATTGGGCTGAATTAGAAAACTATTTAGCCGTAAATGGATATAATTATGATGGTACAAAATCGACCGATGGCTCTGTTTCAAAAATTTTAAAATCGGCAACAAGTGATATTTTTTGGAACTCAAGTGCCATAAAGGGTTCGGTAGGGTATAATATTAAAGCAAACAATAAATCAGGATTATCATTAATGCCAAGCGGCTATAGGGATGGTAATTCGTGGGGTGCTACAGGAAATGTGGCGGGCTATTGGACTGCTTCCATGTACGATTCGATTATTGCTACTAGTCGAAATTTTGGGGTGGCGGATACCGGAATTATTCAATCGCGAAAGGATACTAAACAAATGGCTTATGCTGTTCGTTGCGTAAAAGATATTGTGTCGACACCCGTAGCTGGTATGATTCCCGATTCGCATTTTGCAAGCTTAAATAGTACTTACATTACACGCCGCGATGCTGCTTTTGAGGCTTTACGATACAATGCTTTAAAGGTTGATTCTATATTGCCACCTATACTTCCCGGCTTACCCAATTACGCCATAAAATTTAGTTATTCGCTTTTAAACTATGCATTTAAAAGCTATTGGCTCAACATAAATATTGATAAAGCAAACAATGCCCTTGCCCAGAATACCAATTATTTTTTGAATAATGATAATTCAGGTGATCTTTGTTGGACTGCCGATACATGGTTAAAACTGCTTGAATATTATGGCAGTAAAGGCACAAAAAAGCCAGGATTGATTGCCGATACCGTTGAAACCAAGTTGTACGAGCTCATGTTTTTTTATTTAAAAAAACAATCAAAAATATCAAAATTAGAATACCAAGTTAGTAATACATGGGATGTTTGGGGTACAGAGAATATTCAAGCATTAATGAATACTACCTTTTGGCATTTTGCTAAATTGCTAAAAGACAATTTGTTATACTCAACCATGATTTGCGATGATGGTTTTACTGTTCAGCAACATTATGATGCTTATTCTATTTATCTAAAAAAATGGATGCAGCAAAGGGCGGCAAAAAGTTTTTTAGTCGAAACGGCCAACGACAACTATCATGCTGAAACGCTAAAAGGTTTTTATAATATATATGATTTTTCGAGCGATACGGAATTGAAAGACCAAACGCGCAAATTTCTCGATTTATATTGGGCTTTGTGGGCGCAGGAGGAAATTGATGGTGTAAGAGGTGGAGCAAAAGCAAGAGTTTACAGAGGCAACGAAAGCAATGGGTACGATGGGGACGGAGCAAGAACGTTTTGTTATAAAATGGCGTATTATTATTTAGCCACAGCCGAAGCTTGGACACCTAGTGGATCTATATTTACAGCGGTAACAAGCGATTACCGAATGCCTTATGTGGCCATGGATTTGGCTTTGGCGAAGAGCGAAATGGGTAATTTTGAAATTAAAGATCGTCCGCTGGGTTTAACTGTTACTGGATTTTATAATGCACCAACCGGCTATTACAAATTCCGACAGGATTATGGCGGAATAGTGCGCTACACCTACAGTACACCCGATTTTGTAATGGGGTCGATGCACCTCGAAGCGCGTCCCGAAAAAGATTGGGCAATGATCAGCAGTCAGAATCGCTGGCAGGGTGTCATTTTCAAAGGAAATCCTTTTTGCCGAATTTTTCCGCAAGCCCAAAAAGAATACCGTGCTTATAACCAACATTGGAGTGTACAAAGCAAGGGATGTATGATAACTCAGGCACTTACCATTGGTACATATTCTAAATACACCGATACCATGCGCGTTTACTTTAGCCCTCTTGGGTTGAGTGGTAGAATAGAGCGGAGCGGCTGGGTTTTTGTTCAAAGTGGTAGTGCTTATGCTGCTGTAAAGTGTGCTGCCGGAGCTTTTTACTGGGATACCCCGGGTGGACGATGGATGGTATGTAAAGATCGGTATTCGCCCGTAATTATTGAAGTGGGTCAGAAAAAAGATTACACAAGCTTTACCAATTTTCAGGATAAAATTCTGGCATTGCCACTTTCGTATGATGGCAAAATATTGAAACATACTAGTTTGTATGGCGACGAATTGGTGTTTTATGCAGATAAAACGAGTTTGCCAAAAATTAATAATCAATTGATAGACCTCCGGCCGACAAGAGCTTTTGATAGTCCGTTTATAAAATCGGATTATAACAGCGGGGTGGTCGAAATTACCAAAAACAAGCGGAAATTAGTATTGGATTTTAATGTAAAATAATTTTTTTCAAATATTTTCTCAAATATTTTTTACCTACCTAAGGGTTTTCCCCGAAGTAGGTGTCAATTAGTATATCGGTTTTTTAATTATCCCAGTTTTCTTAACCTTGAATTAAGTGTGACTCACACACCAATTCGAAAAAACAACATTTTTATGAACAAAAACAAATTACTCTCGCTGACGTCGCGCTATTTGTTTGCCATTGTGCTGGCTGCAAGTATTTCGCCGACTGTTCAGGCGCAACAGGGTTTGATTGTAAAATCGAACTCTGGTTCCACAACACCTTTGTCGTATAGCAATGTAGCCAAGCTAACATTCGTAAACGAAGTAATGACAGTAGTTAGTCCCGCTGGCGTTGCTGGTGAGTCTTTCGTGCTTGCCAATACCATGAATTTTACTTTTGGCGATGTAACTACCGGATTGAAAGACCTTCGATTGGGCAATACCTCTATCAAATTGTACCCGACAGTAACTTCGGCTAATCTCTACCTAAAAGGAGCTTCGGAAGGTACACAAGCTACTGTTTTTAGCATTGCCGGCTCTAAAGTGATGCAAATAGATGTGCAATCAAATATCGAAACTATCAATGTATCTGGCTTAAATAAAGGTGTTTACCTATTACGTGTGAGCGGAGAAACTTTCAAATTCAACAAACAATAAAAAATTCAACTTATTAAAATATATTCAATATGAAAAAATTAATATTTACTCTTTTGGCTGTAATTACTTTGTGTTCAGTAAGCATGGCGCAGTCAAAAACTATGGTTATTTACAAAAATGGTGTAAAATCGTTCGAACAACACATTTCAAACGTTGATAGTGTGGTGTTTAAAGCAACTCCCGATACGGTAATGGATATCGAAGGCAATGTGTATCGCACCCTTACGTATGATTTTGGTGATGGAAAAACAATGACCTGGATGATTGATAATCTTAAAACTACAAAACTGAATGATGGCACTCCTATCTATAATGTCGTAAACGAAAATGCCAAATATCAGGATGGTTCATCGGCCGGAGATTTTAGAACTACTCCTGCCTATTGCTGGCACATGAATCAACCTTATAACAAAGATATTTATGGTGGTATGTATAATCACTTTGCTATCGAAACCGGCAAATTAGCTCCTAAAGGATGGCACGTGGCTACCAACCAGGAATGGATGGCACTCGAAAACATGTTGGCGAAAACGGCTGCAAACAACTATGATGGTGTAGCTTCATTTGATGGTAGTGCGCAAAAAGTAGCTAAATCGATGGCTAGTCAACTTACCTGGTCTTCTACTTCTGCTTGGCAAGAAATTGGAAATGCGCCACATAAAAATAATAATTCAGGCTTTTCATTGGTAGCCTGTGGATTCCGTGATGCATTAGGTTGGGGACAAATAGGCACAAATGGTTTCTACTGGACAGCAACCGTAACATCTCCAGGATCTGCTACTTCAGGTGGTGCTGCGAATAGCCGCAATATTGTTTCGTCTACAAGAGGCTTTGGAGATCCCTCTTTAACAACATTTCCTACTGGAGTTACACCACAAGGAAAGGTAAATGCCCTTCAATTATTATTTGGTGTGCGTTGTGTTAAAGATTAAGCTCACATATAGTTTTTTAATGGTTAATGATTAGTGATTAATTTCCCCATACAGAATTCCATTTTTGTATGGGGAATTTTTGTTTTATCAGAGTTGCATTTAGCTCTAAAAAAAATCCTTTTCATCTCTTTTTATTTAAGCGACAGGGATGTCGCTTATCCCTTTGTTTAACTTCTTATTCTCCTATTGAAAAAATATAGGTTTTCATATCTTATTATTTTGACGCACACTTTAGAAACTCAGATATTTGATTATCCTCTCACCCTAAAAAGCCGTTGTGCCTAATAATTGGTTGAATATAAATGTTTCTCAAATCTCTGTAATTCAGGCTATTGCAACGGTTGTCGGAAATGGTGTTCGATATGTTTATTCTGATGCCGTACCCAATAAGTTCGAAATTATAATAACACGATTGAAATAATAATCTCAACGATTGTGGTTTTATTTTATTCTCCCTTAAGGGTTTTTTTGTGTGTAGGTGTCCAATATATTGTATTTGGCTACGCCGATTTTCAATTCGGTGCTTCCGTTAAGTTGGAATGTATCATCTGCCGCTTATTCTCGGACAGCGTCCTGTAGCATTTGTAGTATATAATATTATTATCTGCGATTTCAAAAGCTCTGATTTCGCACAAAAAAAGTTTTACGAAAAATACAATTTAATATATAAGTAATTAACAGTTAGCAATTTACATGAAAACGCCAATGTGCCTTAAGATGATTCAGATGGATTTTAAAATTGCAATTGCATGCATCTATGTATTCTTCAATTTGCTAAATGCAAATAGTGTTTCGGCCGTTAATACTATTCAAAGAGCCGACACACTGACGCTTGATGGTGCTTGGTGTTGGTTTGGCGACCCCCGAGCTGTTTACTTCAAAGGAATAAATGAACAAACCTATTTCTCGTGGGTAACCAAAAGTGGGGATATGGAAGTGGCCGCTTATAACCATAAAACAGGGGTATATACCAAAAAGACTCTTTACGCTAAACTTCAGATAGATGACCACAATAATCCTTCCATTTTCATACGTGATGATGGACGTTTGGTGGTATTTTTCTCCAAACATTCCAGCGGCCCAATGCACAGGTTTATCTCTACAAATCCTGAAGACATTAGCTCCTGGGGCACCGATTATACTTTTGGCACAAATGTAACCTATCCAAATCCATTTAAAATTGGCAATCAGATAGCCGTTTTCTTTAGAGACATAAATTGGCATCCTTCTATAGCTATCTCAACTGATAATGGTCAAACCTTTGGTACCACACAGCAATTTATCCAAGGCGGTGGAGGCAGGCCTTACATAAAATATTGTTCTGATAAAAATGGTACAATCCACTTTGCATTTACCGATGGGCATCCGCGCGATTCATACAACAAAGTATATTATGCCTGCTATAAAAATGGTAAATTCTACAAAGCTGATGGTACTTACATCAAAGATTTTACTGGAAGTGCCACAGCGTTGAACTTAGATACCTACGAGGCAGAAGTAGTTTATGATGCCAGTGCAGGTAAGGGTTGGGTGTGGGATATTGCTATCGATAAGCTAGGAAATCCAGTTGTCGTTTACGCATCATTTCCATCAAATACAGATCACCGGTATAATTATGCAAAATGGGATGGCACGAAATGGACAAATTTAGAACTTACCAAAGCTGGTAAATGGTTTGAACAAACTCCGGTAGGTGTTACAGAACCTGAGCCTAACTATTCCGGGGGAATTTCATTGGATGCAAACAATACGTCTGTTGTATATTTATCGAAACCAGTGAACAATGTTTTTGAAATATTCAAGTGGACTTCGAAAGACTCGGGAGTAACCTGGGATTCATTAGCAATTACTCAAAATACATCACCAGATTTAATTAATGTAAGACCCATTGTGCCACGCAATCATAAGCCTGGGTACTTCGATGTGCTTTGGATGAAAGGAAAATACATCTATTATACCAATTACAATACTTCTGTATTGTTTCACAACGCGGCTTCACGAGAATATGACTTTGGCGCCGCTACTTCTGAAACAAATTTAGAAGGGATAAAAGTACTCAATAATAAATTGTATGAGGATGATTTTGGATTTGCCGACATTAGCAATATCGAATCTAAAGAAACACCAACTGGAGCATTAGAGAAAAAATCATTTGTATATAGCGCAACGCCTAAAACATTCAAATTAAGCTTGCCTAACGGGAGTTATAAAGTAAAAGTGTTACAAGGCGACATGTCGGCGGCTCATGACAATATGCAAATTGCGGCCAATGGAAGCGTTGTTGCTACCAATATTAATACCAATGCAGGTGCTTTTATCGAAAGTGAGTTTAACACAACGGTTGCCAATAAACTACTTGAAATTACACTGTCGGATAACGGCGGAGTAGATCCTAGTTGGGTTTTGAATTCCATAAAAATTGAAACACTCAACATACCCATTCAAACAGTGTCGCTTGATGCAGATTCAATTCAATTGTATATAGGGAGTAGCAGAAAACTGAATGTTACTTCAACTCCATTTATCGCAACAGATAAGAACGTGATTTGGAGTTCTTCGAACAACAATGTAGCAACCGTTTCAAATGGCAATATCATCAGTCTGGGAAAAGGTTTAGCCGTAATTTCGGCCACTTGCAGCAATGGATATGTTGCAAACTGCAAAGTGCTGGTAGAAGAACCTGTTTACCTAACAAATGCAACTTTTGATTTTGGTACTACTACTTCGCCTCTTTTATCAGGTGCAATTAGAGTAAGCGAATCAACCCTGATTAACAATTCTTATGGCTGGTTATCATTATCAGGATTATTATCTCGCGATAGAGGAACCGCAAACACCGATGAGTTAAGAGACTTTATGCTTTGTCCATCTCCAGCAACTTTTAAAGCTTTTGTTCAAAATGGATCATATCATGTGACTGTTAAACAAGGTGATGCTACTTATGCCCATGACAAGATGAAAATTGAAGTGAATGGAGCTGTAGCAGTGCCATCTGTGTCTTCGGCTATAAATGCTTTTGTTACTTCTGAATTTGATGTAACGGCAAATAACAATTCACTTGAATTTACTTTTTCCGACGGAGGAGGCACCGATGTAAATTGGGTGCTGAATTCGTTACAGTTGAAAACCAATTCGTTAAGTGCAACTCAAGATGTCGAATTGAACAAATTTAGTCCTAATGCTGAAGTTTTAATAATTGACTTGACAGGTAAAATTATCTCTAATACTAAATTAGGTCAAAGTGGTATCTGTAATTTGGTCAAAGAACAAAACATTGCAAAAGGTATTTATCTTTTGAAAATAAATGACGCAGTAAAATCTAAAGTGATGAAAGTTGTGAAAGCAGACTAACAATTATTTTGTTTACTAATGAATCATCTTATGCAAGTTCTTATTCAGAAAATTAGTTGTTGCCAACAATCTATTAAACAAAAAAAATACCTATTATGAATAAATACATTACTTTGATACTTAGCATCTTATTTTTGACAAGTATTCTTTCGGCTCAAACCAATTTAATTACCAATCCGGGTTTCGAAGCTGCCGTTTCAACTTTTACAGTGCCTGTAGGTTCTCCCGCTGTAAATCATTTGATGAAAGTAGCAAGCAATGCTGCTACCGTAACCGAAACTACTCAACCAACTGCAAGTTCTATTTCGGTAACAGATGGATTGTGGGTGAAGCGTCAAACTGTTACTTCGTCGAGCTTATTAGCTTATTTGGCAGTTGGTGGAGCTAATGGAAGCGCTACATATCTTTTTTTGAAAATTGCAGGTAACAACAATACTCCTGGTTTCGACTGGACAAAGATGAGCGCACAACAGCGTGTGCCGCTTTCAAATACGTCCGTTTATACTTTCTCGTTTTGGGCAAAAGTAGGAAGTGCTGTTACAACTGCTTATGCTTATTTGGCCGATAAAACGGGCGATACGGGCAGTGCCACATTTACAAAAGCAATTCCACTCACTGGTGGCACAGCTTGGACAAAATATACTGTAACTTTTGATATTCCGGCCGAAAGAGCCACAAAACCTACGCTCGACTATACTACTGCATACATTGGCGTGGGTATAAATGCACTTTACACCACAGCTACACCTCCCGTAACACAAAATAATTGGCTCTATGTAGATGATTTTGAATTGCTTGCAAAATCGGAAAGTCTGGTGCCAACCATTACTTCGACTACTCCTGCCAATGTGTATATCAAAACCAATCCTATTCCCGTAACAATTACTTTCAATGCCGATGTTACTGGTTTTACAGCTTCCGATATGGTAGTTACAAACGGAACTTTGGCAAATTTTACAGCCATAAATGCCTCCACCTACACTGCTAATATAATTCCAACGGCCACAGGCAAAGTAACGCTTGATATTAATGCCGGTGCTGCTACCGATGCTACTAATCGTCAGAGTGTGGCACCCAACCAATTTGTACGGCTCTACAACAACGAAATTACAACCGGCAATTATAGTAACTTTACAACTATTTGTGCCGCAAAAGATAACAAGCCTGCTGTTTACACGTTCACTTCCGACGATGGTTTTACCAATGCTGCTACTTTTTTCAACAACGAGTTCAAACGCCTCGATTTAGTAGGGTCGCTGGCATTGGTAGCCAACTGGATAAACGGCAGCCAAACACCTGCTTCAACTTACGATTTCTGGAATAATTTGTTAGCCGATGGCCGTTTCGATATTATCAATCATTCCAAAACGCACGTAAAATTCTCTTCTATAACTAATACACAGATTGGACAGGATTCGCTTCGCAACGAAATAATTGGTAATCAGACTGTTTTTCGTACCAAATTTCCTACACAGGATATAATCTCCATTGCCAACCCTGCTGTGGTGAATACCGATGCGGCCGATGTGCTGATAAAACAAAGTCATTACGCTGCGCGCAATGGTACGAGCGGTTACAATTCGCTTAGTCCAACTGAAAATGAGTGGTTTAAACTGAAAATGTATGCTAACTATTTCAGTTCGCAAAGCCGGGCAGCATATTCATCCGAAATTAACAGACATATCGACAATATAATTGCCAATAAACAGTGGCTCATTTTACTCACTCACGGTATTGGTACAGGCGCCAATGCTATGCAAGATACTGCCTTTACAAAGCATTTTGAATATGTGGCAGCCAAACGCAACGATTTGTGGATTGCTACTTTAGGAGATGTTACAAAATATTTCCGCGAAAAACAAAATGCCTTTGTACTCACTCTCGATTCTACCAGCAATAGAATTGCCATTTCGGTTACTCATAATCTTGACGCTACCATTTTCAACTACCCACTTACCCTGAAAACAAAAGTGCCTGACAACTGGAGAAACATAACTGTAACACAAGGCGCAACGGTGAAAGCCGTAACACCAGTAATTGAAAACGCTGTTTCGTATATTTATTACGATGCTGTGCCCAATGGTGGCAGCATAGTTCTTGCACCCGCATCGCCAAATGCAATGCCCCAAACAACTTTGAGTAAGCCAGAGGTTTATTATCAACAAGCGAGCAAATTATTGCTAATAAAAAATGCACAAGATGAAACCGGCGCTACCGTAAAGATTTACAATTTTGCGGGTCAAGCATTCGGAGTGCACACCGTAGTGGGTGCAGAGGCAACAATACATTTGGATAGATTATGTGCCGGAAATTTCTTGGTGGTTTGTTATACGTCCAATGGTGTTTATAGTTCAATGAAGTTTATTAAAGAATAGCTTAATATATCATTCTCAAATTTCCTTTAGGGGTTTTTAATTCCGTTAAGTTTCAATTATATAATCGAAATTGAGTTATATGTTTTTACTTTTTTTAAATGTAATAAAAATCGAATATAATTAAAAATAAACTTAATACTAATCAATCTTGACTTAATGAAAAGATGAGATAAAAACAACACTTTAATGAAAAAAACATTTACATTAATGCTTTGCATTTCAATTTTTTCGAGCTTACTAATAGCTCAAACGAATTTAATCCAAAATCCTGGTTTCGAAGCTACATCTTCTACTTTTACGGTGCCAGTGGGAACACCTGCTGTTAATTATTTGTACAAAGTAGCAAGCAATAGTGCTACTAAAACCGATATTACGCAACCAATTGCGCCAACATCAATTGCCATAACAGATGGTTTGTGGGTAAAACGCCAAACCGTTCCTTCTTCTAGTCTTCAAGCATATCTATCCCCAGGTGGTGCCAATGGTAGTGCCACTTTTCTGTTTTTGAAAATTGCAGGAGCAAATGGAACCATGGGATTTGACTGGACACAAATGAGTGCTCAGCAACGTTTATCGCTTTCGAACAACATTGTTTATACCTTTTCTTTTTGGGCTAAAGTAGGAAATGCGGTAAATACAGTATATGCTTATATTGCCGATAAAAATGGTGATACGGGAAGTGCTTCTTTTACGAAGTCAATTCCTTTAACAGGTGGGAGCACTTGGACTAAATACACAGTAACCTTTGATATACCTGCCGAAAGAGCAGCGAAACTTTCACTCGACTATTCCACAGCTTACATTGGTGTTGGTATTAATGCCCTATATAATACAGCTACACCTCCAGTGACTCTTAACAACTGGTTGTATTTGGATGATTTCGAGCTGCTTGTAAAAAAGGAATGTCTTGTTCCAATAATTAGATCTACAACTCCCGATAATATCTATATCAAAACTAATTCTATACCTGTAACCATTACTTTCAATGCAGATGTAGCTGAATTTACGCTTTCAGATTTGGTTGTTACAAATGGCACTTTGAACAACTTTACAGTAGTAGATGCCAAAACCTATACTGTAAATATTGTTCCTACAACAACGGGAAAGGTTACTTTGGATATTTTGGCGGGTGCAGCTGTCGATGCCAACACCCGACAAAGTATTGCTTCGAATCAGTTTGTACGACTCGTAAACTGCGAGGTGCCAACTGGTGATTATACAAATTTTACCACTATCTGTGCAGCTAAAGATAATAAGCCAGCTGTTTATACTTTTACTTTCGATGATGCCTCCACTGTTTCGGGCATATTTTTCAACAACGAATTCAAACGACTGAATTTAGTTGGCTCTCTGGGATTTGCAGCTAATTGGATAACTTCCACTTGGGGTTTTTGGAACGGTATTTTGGCTGATGGACGCTTCGATATTTTCAATCATTCCAAATCGCATATCAGTTTTTCAACAATAACCAATACGCAAGCTGGTAAAGACTCGTTGTATAATGAAATTATTGGTAATCAAATTATTTTTAGAAACAAATTTCCAGGACAGGATATTATCACCATGGCAAATCCATTAGTTGTGAATACCGATGCCGCTGATGTGCTGATTAAACAATCGCATTATGCCGCACGCAACGGTGGAAGCGGTTACAATTCGCTTAGCCCTACCGATACCGAATGGTTTAGACTAAAAATGTCAGTCAATTATTTTGCTTCGCTATCCAGACCAGCATATTCTACCGAAATGAATAAATATATTGACAATACCATTGCCAACAAACAATGGCTGATTTTATTGGCTCATGGTGTTGGTACAGCTATAAATTTGATGCCCGACACCGCTTTTACAAAACATTTTGAGTATGTGGCTAGCAAACGAGCCGATTTGTGGATAGGTTCTTTTGCCGATGTAACCCGTTATTTCCGCGAAAAACAAAATGCGACAATCATTACATTGGACTCCACTGCTACCAGAATTGCTATTTCGGTTACTCACAATTTGGATGCTAATATCTTTAAATTTCCACTTACATTAAAAACAAAAGTGCCTGCCACATGGACAACTGTAAATGTTATGCAAGGATTGACGAGTAAAAACATAGAATCGGTTGTCGAAAATGGCATGAGCTACATTTATTACGATGCTGTACCCAATGGTGGAACAGTTGCATTAACGAGTGCGGTTAATTCGGCTGTTTATCAAAATAGTGATTTTCAGAATAACTCGAAAGTGTATTTTCAATCGACAAATAATGAATTAATACTAAAAAACGTACATGCTGAAAATGCGACTGTTAAAATCTACAATTCAGTGGGCGTACTTGTAAAAACGCAACGAATTCAAAAAATAAGCGACTCCATAAAATTAGAAAATCTAACAGCGGGTAATTATTTAGCAATTAGCAGCTTTTCGAATGGAGAGTCTATTTCGACAAAGTTTTTTAAAAAGTAAAAAAGATCTACTTTTACAGATTAAGAATTAAATAATTAATTTTCAGAGACAATACTAATTTACATCCCCTTTAGGGGCTTGGGGCGGGAATAATCAAAATTAGCTCCACTCGCCTCAAGGAGAGGGGATGGGGATGAGGTAACATTTTAGACATTGTTTTTATTATACACCCCTATTTGTATTTTTTTGTAGCGTTCTTATTATCTAATTAGCTCTATTTTTGTCGTTGTCATTTTGTTAAAAAATTACTGTAACCAATAGATTTTCAAATCAATATTGATTTTTCCAATGGAGTTTTTTACACATTATAAATAAATTATTAATTGTTAACTTGAGGTGGTAAAAACCAAAAAACCAACTCACAAAAAAAAAAGAAAAATGAGAAAATTTACATTCAAAGCAGCATTCGTTGCTGCGGTTGCCTTACTCGGAGCAACAAGTTTAAAAGCGCAAGTAACGCTTATGTATCCGGACGCTACTCCGGCTGCTAGTTTTACAACCATTCAGTTGGCTTATGATGCCATCGATTTTGCGGCACACGCAGGAGCGCATACAATTCAGATTGATGCTACTCCAACTGCGGAGGTTTATCCAATTACTTTAGGAGCAAAAACAGATGCAAGTGCTACCAACTCGGTTACTATTAAACCGGCTACAGGAGTAAAAGTGAACATCGGGCCAGCTAATCAAACAGTAATTGCAACTGTTACAGGTACCACATTTACTGCCAATACTACTGCACCTGCTAATGTTACAGAAGACGTTGATCTTACAGGTATTATTACAAGCGGTACATTCAGCCAGATAGCTGTTGGTAGTTATATCTCAGGTATTGGCACGTATACTAGCAATACTTTTAAAACAGTAACAGCAGTAGATGCCGCAACAAACAAAATTACAGCTGCAATTGGAGCTTTTACTGCAACAAGTATAGCTGGCAATAAACTATATGTTGGACCTGCACAAACCATTGCTGTAAAATTTAATGGTGCAAGTTATGTAACTATCGATGGAGTGTCGCGTACAGATGCAAGTACAGGATTGACAATCCAAAATCCTAACAATATTTATGCACAAACGATTTATTTTACAGGAACATCAACTTATAACACAGTAACAAACTGTATAATTCGTGGTGCAAACCAAACAGGTGCTTGGAATAATGGATTTTGTGGAACAGTATATTTTAATGGTAGCCACCACAATACTATTACAAATAATGATGTATGCGATATGAATGATGCTAATATCCCTATGCCTATTAATGCTTTTTGGATGACTGGAACAGGTGTGAATTTTGAAAACACTATTTCATCTAATAATATTTATAATGTGTCGAACAATTTTTCACCAAACGGCAATACAGGTTTCTTTCAGTTTGGTAGTACTTCTAATACATCTTCTTACAATATCAATGTTTTAAACAACAGAATATATTGGACAAAAGAAGCTACTTTCAAATCTGAATTTTTTGTTATTGGTATGGGGCCAAGTATGAATGGTTTAGGAAATCGTTTTGAAGGAAATATCATTGGTTGGCAAGCAGATGGTGTAACCAGAGCTGTAATTAAATCAACAAGTACTGCACTTACATTCAATGGTCTTGCTGTTAAAAACGCTACTGTTAAAAATAATACTATTGGTGGACTAAATTTAGATATGAAGGTTTTTCTTGGTTTTAAAATAAATGCTCATAATGCTGCAGCTACAAGTGGAACTATTATACCTAATGCTAGTGCAGATGATATTTGCTACAAAAACACAGTAAAAGACATTACAGTAAATGCTACTGCAACAGGTGCTAATGCTTATGGTTTATTTTTAGCACAAACTTGTCCATTTCCAGTAAATATTAAAGAAAATGTGATTGAGAATATTACAATTGCTTCGCCTACAGCTGATAATACTTGTACTTTGCAAGGTATTTATTTTGATGGTACAACAACTACTAATTCAATGAGTTGCGTTGGTAATACCCTATCAAACTTAACAGCTGGTGATGCAAATTCTACTGCAGCCAATGGAATAATTGGATTAAGACCAGGTGCTAACGCTAATTTGATTGAAAAGAATTTGATTTATAACCTCAATGTTATTAATAAAGCATTAACAACAACATCTACGGTGAAAGCAATGCAAATTTATGCAGGTATTGGTACAGGAATGATAATTAAAAACAATATCCTTCGATTAGGAACTGATATAACATCAGATGCAGAAATCAGTGCTATTGCGCATGGTGGAACTGCCGGTACCGATTTTAGAGTATATCACAACACCATTTATATTGGTGGTACTTCCAGCACAAAAAATTCGTATGTTTTAAACAAGACTGGTGGTGGTACTATGAAACTTGCCAATAATATTTTCAGTAATGTACGTGCAGGCGGAGCTGCAAAAAATGAGATTTACAAGACATTAGACTTAGGTGGAGTTGCAAGTTCAAACAATAACCTGTACCAATATAATGGTTTATTTGCAAATACTACAACTGCAGCTGTAGCTGAAGATTATGCTTTATTGAGCGATTGGAATGATGCAAGACTCGTTGTGTCACCAACTGCATTGTCGGAAGATGTAAATAGCAAAGACCAACAAAATCCTCTATTTACCGATGCCACTGCTACTACTCCCGATATGCATGTCCCTGCAAGTTCTTCAGCAAACGAAAATGGAATAGCTATTGCAGCTGTAACCGACGATTTTGCCGGTGCTGTTCGTGCCAATTATGTTGCTGAAGCCACAAAAGCCGATATGGGTGCTTATGCTATTAGCAACTCTACAGCTGTTGAAACTGCTAAACAACTTTCTGATTTGTCGGTTTATGGTATCAATAACAATATCCGTTTCACAAATCTTTCAGGCAAAAGCGCTTCGGTTTATTCGTTCGCTGGTCAATTGCTCAAATCAGTTCAGTTGACTTCCGACAATGTAACTGTGTCTGCTGCTAAAGGTTTATACCTTGTAAACGTAAATGGCGAAGTTACCAAAGTGATGGTGAAATAAGTTAGCCCCCCTGCCCCCCAAAGGGGGTTCGAAGACGTAGATAATTTCAACTTTTTAAAGGTGAGGGTTTCACTCTAAGTGAAGCCCTCACTATTTTAAATATCAAACATGAAAAAACTCACACTTCTTATTTCAGTTCTGTTTCTGCTGTCGTTTTCGCACAAACAAAAGCAAATAACCATTTTTACCATTGGCGATTCCACCATGGCCAATAAAACCACCCCGAGCGATCATCCTGCCGAAAGAGGTTGGGGAATGATGCTGCCGGAGTATTTCAAATCGAACGTAACAATACAAAACCGCGCCAAAAATGGCCGAAGCTCCAAAAGTTTCCGTGCCGAAGGGCGCTGGACAAAAGTACAGGAGCAGATTAAAAAGGGCGATTATGTGTTTATTCAGTTTGGCCACAACGACCAAAAAGCCGATACCTTACTCCATACCGACCCCGAAACTACTTACAAAGCTAACCTTGCCCGCTACATTACCGAAACTCGCAAAAGCGGCGGCATACCGGTGCTGTTTACCTCCATTGTACGCCGCACTTTCAATGCCGATGGCACACTAAATGACACTCACGGCGCTTACATAGATGCAGTACGTCATGTGGCAAAAGAACACAAGGTAATTTGCATCGACCTGAATGCCGCTACCAAGAAGTTGGTAGAAAATATGGGCGACGAACCATCCAAAGCTTTGTATATGTGGGTCGACGACCGCAAAGACAATACGCATTTAAATGAGAAGGGCGCTCGAGCAGTGGCGAAAATGGCGGTGGATAGTGTAAGTACAAAAATTCCAGAGTTGAGAAAATACCTGCGGTAAGTAAATGATAAGTTTGATATTGCTGAATAGAATTTTCAAATTAATGAATTTTCAAATTTTCAAAATTTCTTTTAGGGGTTTTCGCCTTGCTAAGTGTCTACCTTTTAATTAACTTATTTTCAATTGTTTAATCAAAACTGAATTTGAATCATAATCAAATCAAATTCAATATATTTAATAGCTTTATGAAAAAACAAATTACTTTTTTAAGAACGGGACTACTCGTGGCTGTTATGCTATGGGGAGTAATGGGTGGTGCGAAAGCACAAACGAATTTAATCGGAAACCCCGGATTTGAGGATAATACAAATACGGTAACAGATGTTGCTTATAGTCCGAGCACATACTTGCTCAGGCGTGTGGCGAGTACTGCGATAACAGTAACTTCATCAACTCTTCCAGCTCCTACTACTCCTGAAGCAAGCACTACAACAGTTGCTGATGGCGTTTGGTATAAAAAACAATCTGTGACTACTGGTGCTGCAACTTCGTACTATCAAGCAAGTGATTCACATTCAGGTACAAATTGTTTAATGTTAAGAAATTTAGCAGGCACTACTACAACGGGAATTATTTGGAGTAGTTTTAATTTTCAACAAAGGCTTTCATTATCAAACACAAAAAAATACACGCTCACTTTTTGGGCTAAAAAAATATTAACTATATCTACTGTTAAAGTATTTATTGGTGATAAAAGTGGAAATACTGGTGGAGCAGTTTTTTCAGTTGATGTGTCATTAACAGGTGGAACGACTTGGACAAAATATACTGTAAATTACGATGTGCCATATATTATAACACAGAATTCTGCACTTGATTATACAACGGCTTATGTTGGTATTGGTTATGATGCGGTTTATTCAGGTAGCCCATCAAAAACAGTTACAGGCCAAGTACTCTTCGATGATTTTTCTCTCGCCGAAAGCACAACTCCAGTTATTTCTTCCACTTCATCTTCCACCACAAACTTAAAACCTTTCCCTATTACCATAACTTTTAATAATTCGGTAACCGATTTTATTAGTTCCGACATATCGGTTACAAATGGTACAGTAAGTGGTTTTTCGGGAAGTGGAACTACTTATACAGCTAATGTAACTCCAACGAACGAGGGTGTTGTAAATATTAATATCGCAGCCGCTGCTGCTACCGATGGATTATCGAATGCAACATTGGCAGCTACACAGTTCAGTCGTACTTTTACTATTACTGCTCCCGATGCTCCAACAGCTGCTGTGGCTACAGCCGGAAATGGTAAAGCATCTGTTTCATTTTCTGCTCCTGCCAACAATGGTGGTTCGGCAATTACAAGCTATACAGTAACTTCAAACTCTGGAAGTTTTACAGGCACAGGTTCTACAAGTCCAATAACCGTAACTGGATTGTCGAATGGTACAGCCTATACTTTTGCAGTAACTGCTACTAACCTGAGAGGAACAAGTGCCGCAAGCACATCTTCGGCTTCGGTTACGCCTCATGCAATCAATAACAATATAGCAGTAAGTGCAGCAACTAATATTTCAGCATTATCACTCACTCCGGTTAGCGATTTGGTAGTTGCTAAAGACGCTCTGTTGACTGTTAATCAACCAACTACTATCAGTAGTATAACTATTTCGGCAGGTGGGCAAGTTACCAATTCGAATACCTTAAATGCAACTTCGTTGACTTTAAATAGTAATGCAACCGATGGAACAGCCACTTACGTAAATAACGGCACATCGAATATTACCACTCTGAATGCAAATCAATATTTAGGCACCACACGAAACTGGTATGTATCGTCGCCAGTTGTAAGTACAGCTTCGTCTACTTCCAATATAGCAGCTTACTACGAGTATATCGAAGCTGGTAATAATTCTGGCTTTGCCTCTCAGGCAGTAAATTCAACCTTGTTTTGGAAAGGATACACGCCGGGAGCAACCTTTATGGAAGCTGGTAAAGGCTATATCGCTTTGCCAAGTGCATCAAGTGCTGCTATTTCGTTTTCGGGCGCAATGAATACAGGCGATGTGACAGTATCTTTAAGTAAAACAAATGCAGGGTATAATCTTATTGGCAATCCCTATCCTTGTCATTTGACATGGACGCAAGCTTTTGCTACGGCTAATACATCAAAAATTTATCCTACTATTTGGGTACGCACTAATTCAGGCAGTTCGAATTCAGACGGTTGGTCGTTTAATACTCACAATGCTTTAGTTGGTGAAACTGTGCCAAGTTGGTCTGATGTTGAAATAGCACCTATGCAAGCATTTTGGGTAAAAGCGAAAGCTGTTGGAACATTAACGCTCAACAATACGCTTGTTCGCTCGCATAATAACACCAATCGTTTAAAAGCTCCTGCAGCCAAAAATACTGATCGTCAGCGAGTTCGTTTGCAAGTATCTAACGGCACTACAACCGACGAAGCACTGATATATTTCGATGCAGCAGCTTCAAACACTTTCGACGATTTTGATTCGCCTAAATACGCTGAGCCATCTTCTGTAATGCAGATTTTCAGCAAGATAAACAACGAAAAATTGGTTATCAACGGTATGAATGCTATTGTGTTGGACACGCCAATTCCGGTTGGTTTTATTGCAGGTAATGCCACAGCGTTTAGCCTGAAAGCAAACGAAATTAGTAATATACCTTCAGGTTTTAGAGTAGTATTAAAAGACAATGCTAATCAGGCTGAAACGGATTTAACAGATGGTACAGCGACTTATAATTTTTCACCTGCAACTACAGTTGCCGAGCGTTTCAGCATTATTTTCCGTTCACCAAGTTCACCTACTGGTTTTGAAAACATAAACAAACCGAGTGTGCAAGTATTTGTAAATGCTGTAAATCAAATTACGATTATTGCTCCCGAAAAAAGTAATTATGCTATTTACAATGCAATGGGACAGCTAATGGAAAACGGTAAGCTAAACGCCGAACTGCAAACTGTAAACTGCAAACTGCAAACAGGTATCTATGTTGTAAAAGTTGGAAATCAGTCAAATAGAGTTATCATTAAATAATGTGGTGATGTGTTGATACGTTGATGTGTTGATTAATAAAACACAAATAACTAAAATCGGGGCGCGACTTTCAGTCGCACTCCGATTAAAAAATTAAATAGTAAATGGTAATTGAAAAAATAGTAAATTAATATTATGAAAACAAAGAAAAAATACGTAAAACCACGCATCGAAATCATTTATCTCGATAGAGAAATAGCATTAGCATTGGAGTCTGCTCCTCCAGTAGGTCCAGGTGAATCGGGTTATAATGCGCCACAACACTTTAATGCACAACCATTTCGGGTGAATTTAGCATAAAGAAAAGTGCATTTTTTTACAAGTTATAGCTATATAAATTGAAAAATATGCTATATTTGAAGTCTGATTTTATATATGAAACAATCGGTATCCTTGTAAAAAAATCATGATTAACATTACACATTCGCTGTTATTCAACAGCTTCGATAAAGTCGGTGAGTGGTGGAATTATAAGAATATTATAAGTCCATTCAACCGGCTTTATTTGATTACCGAAGGCGAAGCGTGGGTTACCTTAGATAATGGAACTTATCATTTAACTCCCGGAAAACTGTTTTTAATTCCCAAGTTTACATTTCATTCGTATCGTTGCAATAAAGAAATGGGGCATTTTTACCTCTGTTTTTTCGACGAAATTGCTTTTTGCGAAAGCCTTTTTGATAGTTTTGAGTTTGAGTATTTGGTAGATGCCCTAAAAGGTGACGACATTTTATTCGAACGGTTAAATCAGCTAAATCCCGAAGGTCGGATTAATAACCCTGACCCTTCAAGTTACAATAATAACAAATCGCTCTATTCGTTTGC
>CAMDNO010000026.1 GCA_945902955.1 Porphyromonas cangingivalis | reverse complement strand
CATTTTGAACGTATTACAAAGGAAGATGTAGTGAGCATTTTGGAGCAAGTCTCTTATTAATCATTCACCATTAATCATTTACCATTAAATGGAACTTTCAGAACCAATCATACATGTCGGCATAGTTTCAGCAGTGCAAATAGAATTTGTGCTGAACGGGGCTTTTATTGATAAAAACAAAATAGAATTTTCGGGTAAACAGCTTGCAAAAATCGAGAATGGAAAAATTCGATTTAATGATATTTTATCTGATGAATTGAATTTTGAACCCTTATCGTCAAACGCCTCTTTCGACCTAATCGAAGTGGTAATTGGAATAAATTTCCATTGGGAACGCAAAGAGAACCAACGCTTTAAAGGATCATTAAAAATTATCGTAGAGACGGAGCGTGCTCCGTCTCAATTGCGTATTGCAACATTGACAGCAATAAATAAAATTGGTGTCGAAGACTACCTCACAAGCGTTATTTCGAGCGAAATGAGTGCAACTGCTTCGGATGAATTGCTGAAAGCACATGCCGTAATATCGCGGAGTTGGTTGCTAAAGCCGATATTATCAGACAACAGACAACAGACAACAGACAACGGAGAAAAAAAATCAAACATTTCTGCTGTCGGGGCACTGTCGACCGGGCACTTTGAAAAATGGTACGAACGTGATGCACATACGCATTTCGATGTATGCGCCGACGACCATTGTCAACGTTATCAGGGCATTACACGCGCCTCAACCATTGCAGTAGAGAAAGCAATTGAAGCTACACGCGGCGAAGTTTTGTGGGCCGATGGCGAAATTTGCGATGCCCGATTCTCAAAATCGTGCGGTGGCGCTTCCGAAACCTTCGAAAACTGTTGGGCACCAGAGCCTCACTCCTACCTCACCAAAGTGATTGATAATCCAACAAATCCTTATGGTTTTGAGTTGGATTTGACCATAGAAGCCAATGCCCAAAAATGGATTCGCCAATCGCCGGAAGCATTTTGCAACACGACTGATAAAAAAGTGCTGGCACAAGTACTCAACAATTACGATCAGGAAACGACCGACTTTTATCGCTGGAAAGTGGAATACACACAAACCGAAATTTCGGAACTATTGGTGCGCCGCTCAGGGATTGATTTTGGCGAAATTCTCGATTTAATTCCTGTAAAACGAGGAGAATCGGCTCGATTAATTGAACTAAAAATTGTTGGAACAAAACAAACTATTACGGTTGGAAAAGAACTCGAAATCCGTAAATGGCTGTCGAACTCGCACTTGTACAGTTCGGCTTTTGTAATTGATAAATATGAAATTAAGGAAGGTATTCCACAAAAATTCGTTCTTACGGGTGCCGGTTGGGGTCATGGTGTGGGGCTTTGCCAAATTGGTGCAGCCGTAATGGGCGAAAAAGGCTATCTTTACAACGAAATACTAAAGCATTATTTTAGAGATGCTGAATTGAAGAAAATATACACAACCCTGATTAATAAATAGATATACAAATTTAGTAAATATTATAATACGCTATATCTACACTATAAAACAAACTTATAGCGTATTAAATAAGATATTATTATACTGATTACGATAATTATTTCTATTATAATACGCTATATCTAAAATAAATACTATATTTGTAGCGTATTATAAACATATAAAATATGGCTCAACTTATTGGAAGAAAGCGAGAAAGAGATTTCATAGACTCCCTTTTATTAGCAGATAATTCTGACTTTACGGTGGTTTATGGGCGTCGAAGAATTGGGAAGACGTTTATGATACGCGAGCATTTTAATAATAGTTTCGACTTTCAACTAACAGGTTTAGCCAATTCCACAACCCTCAAGCAGCTTAAAAACTTTCATACAAGCCTAAAAAATCACTCAAAAAAAGCCTTTGACCAGCCTACATCTTGGTTCGATGCCTTTCAGCAACTGATTGAAGTGCTTAAAAAGAGTAGAAGAAAGAAAAAGGTCGTTTTTTTAGATGAAATGCCCTGGATGGACACTCCAAAATCTGATTTTATCAGTGCTTTAGAGCATTTTTGGAATAGCTGGGCATCAGCTCGTACCGATATTTTGCTAATCGTTTGCGGTTCGTCCACTTCGTGGATTAACAATAAATTGATCAATAACAAAGGTGGATTACACAACCGGGTAACGCAAAAAATTAAATTAGAACCGTTTACACTAAGCGAGTGTGAACAGTATTTGCAAAAAAAGAATATTCGCTGGACAAGACATCAATTAATTGAATGTTACATGATTGTGGGTGGTGTGCCTTATTATTTGAGCCTTATGCAGCAGGGTTTAAGCTTGGCGCAAAACATTGATAAATTGTTTTTTTCCGAAAATGGAATGCTACGTAACGAGTTCGACAATTTGTATGCTTCGCTTTTCCGAAATGCTGAAAATCACATTCGAATTATCGAAACGCTGAGTAGGAAAAATAGCGGATTTTCACGCGACGAACTATTAACCCTGGCAGGCTTACCAAACAGCGGTTGGTCAACTAAAATTCTCGACGAATTAGTCAGCAGCGGTTTTATCCGTCGGTATGTGCCGTTATACAAAAAACGACGTGATAGTTTTTATCAGCTATGCGATTATTATTCCATGTTTTATTATCGTTTTATTTTACCAACAAAAATCAACGATACAAAATTCTGGACAAATACCATCGATAGCGCATCGCACCGAGCGTGGACAGGTTTTGCATTCGAACAAGTTTGCATGAGTCATATTGATCAAATAAAGCTAAAACTTGGCATTAGCGGCATAAAAACAACCATTGGAAGTTGGCGAAAAGTAGATAGCGAAAGTGCGGCTCAAATTGATTTGCTCATAGACAGAAATGATCAGATAATTAATATTTGCGAAATGAAATATACTGGTGATGAATTTGTTATTGATAAAAAAGTGGATGCTGAATTACGAAATAAACTGTCGGTTTTTAAACATGCAACCAATTGCCGAAAAGCCGTTTTTTTGACAATGATTACGACTTATGGACTAAAGAAAAATGAATATTCAATGGGATTGGTACAGAATGAAGTAACAATGCATGATTTATTTTAAAAAGCTCAAAATATATTTGTAAATAATATTATAATTAATTGAAATGAAAGACATTAATTCCCCTTTAGAGTTTGTCCGTCCATTGACGGAGGTTAGGGGTAAATCTCCTTGGACATGGATTCCAACCTTGTATTTTGCCGAAGGATTGCCTTATGTGGCGGTAATGGTAATGGCCAGCATTATGTACAAACTAATGGGGCTCAGCAACGACGAAATTACGCTCTATGTTGCTTGGTTGGGAATTCCATGGATTATTAAGCCCTTGTGGAGTCCGTTTGTCGATATTATTAAAACCAAACGGTGGTGGATTCTCACCATGCAAGTGATAATTGGCGCTTGTTTTGCCGGAATTGCTTTTAGCATTCATACCAGCTTTTACCTGCAATTGAGTCTGGCTTTTTTGTTTTTACTGGCATTTAGCTCTGCCACACACGACATTGCCTGCGATGGTTTTTACATGCTGGGACTGCCTACCGACAAGCAAGCATTTTTTGTAGGAATACGTAACACGGCTTACCGATTAGCTGTTATTTTTGGCTCGGGATTATTAGTTATGTTGGCGGGCTATTGGGCTAGAGTATCCGGAAACCTGCATCAATCGTGGAGTTTGGTATATTATGTAATGGCCGCATTGTTTTTCGGGTTATTTATTTACCATCGTTTTTTTCTACCAAAGCCTTCGAGCGATGCGCTTAATGCAAATACTTCATTCAGCTATATTCAAAAAGAATTGGTAGAGTCGATAGTTAGTTTTTTCAAAAAAAAGCATATTATTGCCACCTTATTATTTATTTTACTGTATCGTTTTTCCGAAAACCAACTCAGTGTGCTCAGCAAACTATTTATGCTCGACCCCATCGACAAAGGTGGCTTGGGCTTAACTGCCGAACAAGTTGGCTTACTACATGGCACCGTGGGAGTTGTTGCATTGCTGCTGGGTGGCATAATTGGAGGCATGGCAATTTCCCGAAAAGGGTTGAAATTCTGGCTTTGGCCAATGGCACTGGCACTGAGTATTCCACATTTGGCTTATGTTTATTTGGCTTACGAACTACCACAAAATTTTGTAATAATAAATGTTTGTGTCGCTATCGAGCAGTTTGGGTTTGGGTTTGGATTTACTGCATTTATGGTTTATTTAATGTATTTCGCCGAAGGGAAATACAAAACATCGCATTATGCAATAAGTACAGGATTAATGGCACTGGGTGTTTCGTTGGCCAATTGGATTGGAGGTGCTTTGGAAAAAATAATGGGTTATCAGCATTTCTTTATTTGGGTACTGGTTTGTTCGGTTTTTACTTTTATCACCGTGGCATTGATAAAAGTGGAAAAAGATTTTGGTAAAAAATAAAGCATTTGGCCAATTAGATAGAAGGTGTAAAATAAATTTTACACTTTTTTTTGTGTCGTAACATTAAATAAATTCAAATAAATAAGTTAAACTTAGTTAACGCTAAATTTATTTTCAAAATTTATATATCTGATTTACTGAACATTAAATAACATTGCATTGCATACATATATCTATTACCATGTACTATGTATTGCATAGTAGTATATAATGATATATATTTGCAGCGTAAATCAAATCTGGTTTAAACGTTATTTGCCTTTCAGGCGTTATTATATTGTTATTTGCCTTTCAGGCGTTATTAATTGTAATTTGGCAAAATCTTTAACAATAATAATAATTTAAAATAACAGCAAAGCGAAATAACAGCGAAGCTTAATAACGGCCAAAGGACAAATAACACGAAGTTAATAACGGCCAAAGGCCAAACAACAACATAAAAAAAATGATAAACTTAACCAACATCAACAAAACCTATTACACCGAGTCTACTTCGTTGCATGTATTGAAGGGAATAGACTTACATATTGCTTCTGGCGAATACGTATCCATAATGGGCGCTTCGGGTTCGGGTAAATCGACACTATTAAACATTCTTGGAATTTTGGATAATTACGATACTGGCGAATACCTACTAAATAATAAATTAATTAAAAATCTGAGCGAAAAACAGGCTGCGGCTTATCGCAACGAAATGATTGGTTTTGTGTTTCAATCATTCAACCTGATAAATTTTAAAAACGCGTTGGAAAATGTGGCTTTGCCGCTTTATTATAAAAACGTAAGTCGTAAACGTCGTAACATTGTAGCAATGGAATACTTAGATATGATGGGATTGCGCGATTGGGCTACACACATGCCAAGCGAAATGTCGGGCGGACAAAAACAACGTGTGGCAATTGCTCGGGCTATTATTTCGCAACCCAAAATTTTGCTTGCCGACGAACCAACTGGCGCCCTCGACAGCCATACCACTGTGGAAGTAATGAAAGTGCTCCGAGATTTGAACAACAACGGCTTGACGACGATTATTGTAACCCACGAACGTTCGGTGGCTGAAGAAACACGCAAAATTATTCATATCAAAGATGGAATGATTGAGAATATAGAGACCCCTAACCCCTAAAGGGGAAAAAGAAAGGGAAATTAAATTAAACTATAAATGTCAAACTAAATTTTTCCCCTTTAGGGGTTAGGGGTTATGAATACACTACAAGAAATATTAGCCGGATTAAAGCATAACAAGCTTCGAACTGCACTGACAGGATTATCGGTTTCGTGGGGGATATTTATCCTTATCGTGCTTCTTGGCGCTGGCAATGGTCTAAAAAATGGTGTAACGTCGAACTTTAGTCGACGAGCAACCAATACGGTTCAAACTTGGGCTGGACAAACTTCAATGCCATATAATGGTCTTAAAAGTGGTCGTGAAATGGATTTTTCGGAAAAAGAAATTGCAGCCGTTGATGAAAACTTAGAAGCTGCTGACACCGAAACAGGTATTATAGAAAAAGAATCGATCATAAGCGTGGGAGCAGAAAATGGCACTTTTAGTTTAATTGGCTGTAATCCCGAATACGAGAAAATTTTCAATCTTAAATTTACATCCGGAAATGGTCGATTTTTGAATAGGTTGGATTTGAATGCTACTAAAAAAGTGGCGGTAATAGACAAGAAAGTGCAGGAGATGCTTTTTAAAAACACGAACCCTATTGGAAAACAAATAAAAGTTGGGTCTATCATGTTTCAGGTGGTTGGTGTAAATACTAAAAAAGAGAATTGGGGAAATGGAAATGTATATATTCCATTTACAACGGCACAATTGATTTATAATCCCGACCGAAAATTCCGAAGCATTGCCATGACAGTGAATGGGCTTGAAACGGAAGCTGAAAACGAGGCTTTCAACGAAAACTTACGAAAGAATATGGCGCAAACTCTGCGTTTCGACCCGAAAGATTTGGAAGCACTTTGGATTCGAAATTCACAACGTGATTACCTCGAGACAATGAAAATTTTTGGTGGAATAACGATTTTTGTTTCCATAATTGGCATTTTCACCTTAATAGCCGGCATTGTTGGAGTAAGTAATATTATGTTGGTTTCGGTAAAAGAACGAACACGCGAATTTGGAATCCGCAAAGCAATTGGGGCGCCTCCTTCACATATTTTGCGCTCCATTATTATCGAATCCATTTTAATTACATCCATTTTTGGCTATATAGGTATGATGTTGGGCGTAGGTTTAACCGAAATGGTAAACTACTTTTTGATGCAATCGGCTGCTGGAAATCCAGATGGTATGACTATATTTAAAGACCCAACCGTTTCGCTTAGTTATGTGCTAATTTCGACAACTATACTAATTATTGCAGGTGTAATTGCCGGATATATGCCAGCTCGTAGAGCAGTAAGGATTAAGCCTATTGAGGCAATGCGGGAGGAGTAGAAAAGCCCCCTAAATCCCCCACAGGGGACTTAAAGACTTGATAAACATAAATTATTTTTTAAATGAAAGATTCAATAAATACATACAACTCACAAAAAGAAGGTAACTCCAAGTCCCCCCGTGGGGGATTTAGGGGGCTGGTTTTGTCTGTTTTCGATCTTGACCGCTGGCAAGAGATTTGGGTTACGATAACGCATAATAAATCACGGAGCGTGCTTACTGCTTTTGGTGTTTTTTGGGGAATGTTTATGCTCGTGGTAATGGTGGGAGCCGGTGTTGCACTGGAGCGCGGCATGAATTCGCAAATCGAAGGTTTTGCTACGAACTCCTGCTTTGTGTGGGCGGAGCAAACTTCGGAACCCTACAAAGGTTTCAAAAAAGGACGAAAATGGGATTTATTAAACGAAGATATTGCGGTATTAACAAATAATATTCCCGAGATTCAATACCTTGCACCGGTTCTGTTTGGTGGAGGTGGTGCAAATAATGTTACACGCAACGATAAGGCCGGAAGTTTTGGCGTAAAAGGAAATTATCCGGCATACAACAAAATTGACGAAAGCAAAATGGTTTACGGGCGCTATATAAACGATATTGATATGACCGAACAGCGTAAAGTGTGTGTAATTGGCGAAAGGGTATACGAAGTACTTTTTCCAACCAAAGAAAATCCAATAGGAAAAAACATTCAGGTAAATGGAATATATTTTCAAGTTGTAGGCGTAGCGCGTCATTTATCGGATATAAATATTGGAGGAAATGCACAGGAAACTGTAGTGTTGCCTTTCAGCACAATGCAACAAGCATTTAATCAAGGTAATGTGGTTCATTTTTTAGCAGTAACAGCTATGCCCGGAATTAAAGTGAGTGTGGTAGAAGAAAAAATCCAAAAGGTTCTCAAAACTCGAAACAACATTGCTCCTACCGATAAAACAGCAGTTGGCGGTATGAATATCGAAGACCAGTTTACTATGTTTTTGTATTTAGGAATCGGAATAGGCGTGCTAATTTGGTTTGTGGGTGCAGGAACACTCATTGCGGGCGGCATTGGAATCAGTAATATTATGTTGGTAACTGTGCGCGAGCGAACAAAAGAAATTGGAATTAGGAGAGCATTAGGAGCAACGCCTCGCAATATTATTTCGCAAATCATGAGCGAAAGTATTATCCTAACGCTGATTGCAGGAATGGCCGGATTGATGGTTGGCGTAGGATTACTTTATCTGGTTGGCGTGGGGCTCAGTCAAGGAGACCAGTTTTTCAAAGACCCACAAATTAGTTTCTCTGTAGCAATTTCATCATTTATTATATTGCTGATAATTGGCACATTAGCTGGATTTTTACCAGCAAAACGAGCAATGAATATTAAACCGATAGAAGCGATAAGAGAAGAATAAAAGAATTTACTATTTAATCATTTACAATTTACCATTTTAGAAATTTAAAATCAAACAATATGAAGAAGTTTTTTAGAATTTTTTGGATTGCTTTGTTAGCAATAGCTGTAATAGGAACGATGTATTTCCTGTGGAATAAATCTCGTCCCGTTGAGAAAAAGTATGTAATTGAAGAAGTTACGCGTGGAAACATCGAAAAGCGAACCGTGGCTACCGGAAAAGTAGAGCCGCGCAACGAAATTTTGATTAAACCGCAAATGTCGGGCATTATTGCCGAATTGTACAAAGAAGCAGGTGATAACTTACAGATTGGTGATATTATTGCCAAAATTAAAGTTATACCTGACATGGTAAGTCTTAACGCTGCCGAAAGCCGTGTTCAATTGGCACAATTAGCTTTCGACCAAGCAAAACGCAACTACGACCGAGACAAAAAGCTCTACACAGAGAAAGTAATTTCGCGCGAAGAGTTCGAAAAAGTGGAACTTCAATTTAACAACAACCGAGAAGAATTGAAGTCAGCTAAAGATAATTTGAGTTTAACCCGCGATGGCATTTCGAACGACAAATCGCAGATAAGCAACACTTTAGTTCGATCAACAATTAACGGAACAATCCTGAATATTCCGGTAAAAGTGGGTAATTCTGTAATTCAATCCAACAGTTTCAATGACGGTACTACCATTGCCACAGTGGCTAATATGAACGATATGCTTTTTGTGGGTAAACTGGACGAAACTGAAGTAGGTAGAATTAAAACCGGAATGCCGATGGACATAACTATTGGAGCCATTGAGGGCACAAAACTTACTGCCGAACTCGAGTATGTATCGCCAAAAGGTGTGGAGGAAAATGGCGCCATTCTTTTTGAAATGAAAGCAGCTGTAAAAGTGTCCAAAGATGTTTACGTTCGTGCAGGTTACAGCGCCAATGCCGAAATTGTGCTTTCGAAACTCGAAAATGTACTTACTGTTCCCGAAAGCTGCATCGAATTTAGTGGCGACACAGCTTTCGTATATGTTCTAAAAAACAAAGAACCTCAAACTTTCACCAAAAAACAAGTGAAAACTGGACTTTCGGATGGAATAAAAATAGAAGTAAAAAGTGGTGTAAAACTCAAAGATAAAATACGTGGTGCCGAAGTAATTGAGGATAAAAAACCCGATACTAAAAAATAATTTTTTTAGATAAAAATAGAGCATGAAAAAAAATAAAAAATTGATAATTGCAGTAGCGATTACAATAATCATTCTTTTGGTAGTATCAAATTTCAATCTATTTGTTTCAACTCAATATATTTCGATAAATAAAATTGAAAATACAGATACAGATACAGATATTATGTTAAGCGCTATTATAAACCAAAATGTAACGAAAGGCACTTTGTATGTAAAGCCTGATAAAACAGCAGATGATAGTTTGATAAACGAAAAAAAAGAGTTGGAAATCAACTATCGATATACACACAAAGAATCTATTGGGCTCGGACGTTTTCTTCCGCTTTACAAACCAGTTTCATTTAACGGAACAGCAATATATCAATGGGATGTTGTTCGGAATAATGGCGTAAAAGTAAGCAATTTAGGTGTATTAGAATTTAGTGGAGATGTAACAATTAAAGGACTTAGTTCTCCTTCAAATGCAACAAAGTCAATTCAAAAAGCGATTAAGAAGGCTGTAGAAGACGAGATGAATAAAGAAGTAAATAAACAATTGTTTAACACAACAAGTACTAAATTACCTCAAAACACAAAATCAACTTCAACAACTATTTCATTATAAGATAATTATTTCAGAATCAAAAATTTAACAAACCATATTCCCATTTAGGAATTAGGTGCAAAAATAGACTTATGCGTAAAATAATAATATTCATAGCGGTACTTCTTACTGCGCTCATTGCAAATGCGCAGACACCTTGGACGCTTCAACAATGCGTAGATACAGCACTGGCAAATAATCGCAATATAAAACAACGCGAATTGATGCGTCAGAACAACGAAATTGCTTGGCAACAGGCTCGAAACAATTTGCTCCCAAATCTAAATGCTTCGGCTGGTCAAAGTTGGAATTTTGGACGGTCGCAAATGGCAGACGGAACCTACCGTAACATTAACTCAAACAGTTCTACATTTAGTGTTTCGAGTGGCATTACGCTTTTCGATGGATTGAAAATGAAGTACGAAATAGACTCTAAAATGGCTCAATTGAAGCTTTCGGAAGCTAATTTGGAGAAAATTCGTCAAGATATAGCGCTAAGTGTATCGTCGGCATTTTTGCAGGTGCTTTTAAATAAAGAGCTGCTTCAAATAGCCAATGATCAGATAAAATTGACAGAAAGCAGATTAGAACAACAAAAATCACTCGTTAGTGCAGGGAAATTAGCCGAAGGCGAACTGTTCGAAATCTATTCGCAACTAGCTAAAGAAGAGCTCAGTAGTACTCAATCTGCCAACACACTCAAACTTTCGTTGCTCGATTTGGCTCAAATTCTGGAATTATCCGATTTTGAAAAATTAGATATTTCTGTTCCAGCCGATTTGTTGGACAGCGAATTGCAATTGCTCAGTGCCGATGCCGTTTTTGCAAGTGCTGTAAAAAGTCGTCCGGAAATTAAAAGCGCTGAACTACAATTGCAGGGAAGTGAAAAAAACATACAAATTGCCAAATCGTATTATTTTCCCACCCTCAGTTTTGGCGCCAATGTAGGTGGAGGATATTACAATCAGGTAAGTACGCCGCTTAGTACAGGCCTTGGCTTCAACTTATCGGTACCTATTTTTAATAAATTTCAGGTAAAAAATCAGGTTCGCTCGGCACAAATCGATGTTAAAAGTAACCAACTGAATTTGGTGAACGCAAAACTCGAGTTGCGCAAAACCGTTCAGCAGGCTTATTATAATGCGGTGGCAGCCAAATCAAAATGGGACGCTTCGACCAAATCGGTTACATCGAGCAACGAAGCATATCGCTTTGCAAACCAAAAATACGAAGGCGGACGCGCCAACGTATACGAACTGTACCAGGCTAAAAACAACTTAGCCCGCGCTCAATCCGAAGTTGCCCAATCGAAATACGAATATGTATTTCGGTTAAAAATTTTGGAATTGCTGAAATAAAATGATGTGGTGATGTGGTGATATGGTAATGTGATGATGAAATTATCCCCAAGTCCGTCAGCTGACGGAGATGTGAATTAGAACCGAATGGTCTTTTTAAGCCACTTTAGGGGTTTGGGGCAATATTCTAAAATCATTTTCAAATCACGTTATAAACATTACAAACTTTATAAACTTTATAAACAAAAAAAGAAAAATGAACGCAATAAACATCAAATCTCAAATGCGGAAAGGCTATTTAGAGTATTGCATTTTGCTACTACTCAAAAAAAAGCCTGCTTATGCTTCGGATATTATCTCGGAGCTCAAAGACGCAAAGCTGATTGTGGTGGAAGGTACGCTATATCCGCTTCTTACTCGACTGAAAAACACCGAGTTACTCGACTACAAGTGGGAAGAATCGACACAGGGACCTCCACGCAAGTATTACGAAATGACACCCAAAGGAATCACTTTCCTTGAAGAACTAGAAAATGCCTGGGACGAAATTAATCAGGTGATACAAAAAATAAAGGAATAACTGCAATTTACAATTTTTCCATTTACAATTTACAATTATAAATAACAAACAATGCTCATATTCTTTCTTATTCCCCATTTAGGGGGTTAGGGGGCAGGTATTAAAATTATAAACAGATGAAAAAAACAGTAACAATCAATTTAAATAACATCGTTTTTCATATCGACGACGATGCTTACGAAATGCTTAAAACGTATTTGAAAGATGTAGAAAAACATCTTTCGCAAGAAGAGCGCAGAGAAGTAATGGCTGATATTGAAGCTCGTATAGCCGAAATTTTCAGCGAAAGCATGAAACGCAACAAAACAGTTATCAACATCGAAGATGTGGAAGAGATTATTGCTGTGCTAGGCAATCCAAGTCAATATGCCGACGAGGATGCAGAAGAAACGACAACTGAAAACAGCACACAACAACAATACAATGGTAGTAAAAGTCGTTCGCGCCGCTTTTACCGCGACCCCGAAAACACTATACTTGGTGGTGTTGCAGGTGGCATTGCAGCATATTTGAACTGGGATGCAACTTGGATTCGAATTGCATTTGTTCTTATCGTTTTTATTGGTTGGGGAACATTAATTCCAATTTATTTGGTGGTTTGGCTTGTAGCTCCCAAAGCAGTTACAGCAGCACAACGACTCGAAATGCAGGGCGAAGATGTTACTGTTGAAAACATTAAGTCCGAAATAAACAATGTAAAAAACGTAATGGAAAGCGAAAAGTTCAAACAATCGGCATCGGGTTTCGGCAAGAGATTCGCAGAAATTTTCCGAGTTTTGGCAAAAGTGTTTGTAGGCGTTGTGGGTGCAATTTTAGGTTTCGTGGGAATTATAGTGGCTATATCGCTTATGTTTGTATTAGCAACATTACTATTTTTGCCTGAAATTCTCAGCGGATTTTCGCCTGAATTAGCAACGCAATGGAGCTCCATGACAGGTGATAATTCTGCATTATTAGCTTTTTCGCTCTTGTTGGTAATTGGTGCACCTATTTTTATGATTATCTACTGGTTAATCAATTTGCTTAAACGGAAACATTACGAACACTCACGAACAACATCTTTGGTAACATTATTACTTTGGTTGGTAGGTATATTTATGCTTTATACCATTGGCATTAAAAGCGTTGTAAATTGGAAAAATCAAAGTGGGCACCATTTCGTTATTAATTGGGACGAAAATCACGATCCTTTAGTCGACGAAGCGCGAACATACGAAGCCTTTAATCAACTTGATATTTCAAATAATATTGAGGTAGAGCTTATACAAGATACTTTGCGACAAATGGTAATTTCGGCGCCCGAAAAAATTCTCTCACAAGTTAAAACCGAGGTTGTAGATGGTAGATTAAAAATTTATACTGAGCAGTTTCTGATAAATTATCCCATAAAAGTGAAATTAAGTGTTGATAGTTTAAGCGAATTGGAAGCAAGCGGTGCATCTAAAATCTCATCCATTGGTCGCTTTAAAACCACTTCGTTCAAAATGGATTTAAGCGGAGCAAGCCAAGCAAATATCGATGTAGAAGTTGTTGGAAAAACGGACATTGAACTTTCGGGTGCATCCTTTGCCGAATTAAATGGCCTTTCCAATAGCATTTATGTAAATGCAAGTGGCGCATCGAAATTAGAAGCGGAACTATTCCAAACTAAAGATGCCATTGTAGAGTCGTCGGGAGCATCATATATTGCAGTAACTGCGACCGAAAGCGCCGACGCTGATGCTTCGGGTGCTGGCAAAATAGAAATTACCGGCAAGCCCAAAAAGATGAAACAAACTGAAAATATGGGAGCAAATGTAACGGTAAAATAAGAAAGAATCTTAGATAGTTTGCAATTACCAACGGAATAAATCTAATTTATTCCGTTGGTTTTTTAGATACCGACGAATTATCTTCCATTATTTCATCTTTGGGCGCTACATTGAGCACAAAACGCTTATAGTACGAAATTATCAAAGTAGTAAGTGGCAATGCAATTATCAATCCTAAAACGCCCATCAACGAGCCCCAAATAGACAATGCAAGTAGTATTACAGCCGGATTGAGTCCGGTAACTTTACCCATAATGATAGGCGAAATGGCAATATCCTCAATGGCTTGCACAATAAAAAATACAACGGCAATGCTTAACAATATTGTACCATAGTTTTGTCCCGTTTCTACCGATTGCAAAAAGCCAAGAAGCAATCCGGGTACTAATGCAACCACTTTGAGGTAAGGCACGAGTGTAAGTACGCCTATTAGCAGCCCAAACAAAACAGCCATTGGCAAATTGATAATACTAAAGCCAATGGCGCACATTACACCAACAATAAATGCCACCAAAGCTTGTCCACGGAAATAGCGATTCATACCCTGTTCCATATCAAAAATAATTTCGGTAATTAATGGTCGGTATTTGGGTGGGATAATATTTATCATACCATCAGTTACTCGTTCGTATTCGAGCAGGATAAAAAACATATATAAAAATATAATAATGACCACTGTAAGCCCCAAAAGCAAACTCAGCGATCCATTCAGAATATCCCAAACTTGCGGTGCTACTTTTTTCAAAAAATCCATAACACTTTCATTTTGGAGTAATGTGTTTACATCTATTGATAGAAAGTATTTACTTATTTCGTTTTGCCATGCAACTGGTAAAAATGTATCAATATTCAAACTTTTCGAATATGTACTGGTAATTTCGTATAATTTTGCAATTTCATTACTTACAAGTGGCACAATAATAAAGCCCAGACCTGTAAGAACTCCCACAGCCAATAAAATTGTGAGTACAACTGAAATCAACCGGTTTCGGAGTTTGAGCCGATATTGAAAAAATCGCACTATAGGGTCGAGCATATAGGCTAAAAGCCATGCAATAATAAAAGGCAGAAGTACATTACTAAGTCGTTTTAGCAATAAAAATAGCAATAAAAGAACTGTAAGTCCTATTATCAGACGTATTACCCGATCAAATGTAAATGGTTTTGTTGTTATCATATTTTTGATGTGATGATGTGATGATGTGATGATGTGATGATGTGATGATGTGATGATGTGATGATAGGATGAATTGATTTTGCAGAAATAATACTTAATTTATGTCGGAATATTAAATCTCTTTAATTCTGCTCTCAAATCTTTGCTTTTATTTTCCGTTACCTTGTCCATCCATGTCCAAAACTTATCCCCGTGGTTCATTTCTTTCGTGTGACAAAGCTCGTGAAGAATTACATAATCAACTAAATTCGAGGGCAATAACATTAAAAACATCGAAAGATTAATACTTCGTGCTCTCGAACAACTTCCCCATCGGGTTTTGCTCGACTGAATTTTTACATCGGCATACTGAAATCCATATTTACCTGCTAATTGTTTCGTTCTTTCTGGCAATAAACGCTTTGCCTCTTTACGTAGAAAATAATTAATCCCATTCCAGCATTGCTTTTGTGCCGTTTCAGATTGTAAATCTGCCCGCGCAGGAAATTCAATGGTCAAAGCACCTTCTTTTAACGACATAAAAATATCCTTTCGCTCAACCGGCTTCACTCCCACTACAAAAGTAAGAGTTTGAAGTTTTGTATCAAAACTCAATTGCAATTGATGATTTTCTTTTTTTAATCGAAGATTTTTTTGTTTCGTTAAAATACTATTCCGCTTCGAATTCAAAAATTTCATTGCCTCATTCTCAGTTGCTTCAGCTGGCAAAGACACATTCAATCCATTAGCCAAAATACGCACTCGAATATATTTCGAACGCATATTTCGTACAAATTCAATTTTTCCAAAATCAATATCTATCATTCGCCCAAATAATTTGGCGCAAAGATACATTTTTTACAACTAAATTCTTTCATTATCCGTTTAAACAAATAACTTTGCATAATATTTTTTAATAACAAAACAAAATAGATACAATAACAACTCAATTACAACTTAATAACTACCAATAACCTAATAACTACTTAATAAAAAAAAACATGATACAGGTAAAAAACATACATAAAAGCTTCGATACGCTTGAAGTGCTCAAAGACGTTAGTTTAGAAATTGCCAAAGGCGAAATTGTTTCTATTGTAGGACCCAGTGGTGCAGGCAAAACAACTCTATTGCAGCTCATTGGCACCTTAGACACGCCCAATAGCGGCAAAATACATATCGACAACATTGATTTTTCGACCCTAAACGAACGCGAGATGGCTGCCTTTCGAAATCATAAAATCGGGTTTATTTTTCAGTTTCATCAATTGCTGCCTGAGTTTAGCGCACTCGAAAATGTAATGATTCCGGCGCTTATCGCTCGTACTGATTCAAAAAAAGCTTCAGTCCGCGCCAAAGAATTACTTGCCTACCTGGGATTGAGCAATCGGCTGGAGCATAAACCTGCCGAACTTTCGGGAGGAGAAAAACAGCGAGTAGCTGTGGCAAGGGCACTTATAAATCAACCATCAGTCATTCTTGCCGACGAACCTTCGGGTAGCTTGGACAGTAAAAACAAAGAAGAATTACACAAACTATTATTCGAACTGCGAGATAAGTTTGGTCTCACCATTGTTATTGTTACCCACGATAAAGAACTGGCATTACTATCCGACCGCGTGATTGAAATGAAAGATGGAAAAATTTGTTGAAATAAAAAAACTCCCAAGCTATTGAAGTTTGGGAGTTTTTTTTTACAAATGAATAAAATTTTTATTGCACTTTATACACATCAACATGCTCTACATCAAATGTTTTAATAAATGCAGCATGACGACGCACTTCTACTTCGGCAAAATTCAAATACACTTCTGTCGAACGGCGAAACTGATCTTCGGTATCGCGACTGGCATCAATTAAAAGCAAATAACTCATAATAATGTGTCCACCCATTTCAACCAATCGCCGACTTTGGAAATCTAAATACTCCTGATTTTTAGTATCGTTTACTCGAGTAACTGAATTTGCAAACAAATTAGTCATTATTTGCAAGCGTTTACGGAATGATGTAAATTCTGGTTTAATGAATTGGGCATCATATCCCTGAATCATTTTCAGGTAATTACCTGTGGTTACATGGCGGATAGCAGCTACAACTTGCAATTGCGAAGTTCCTTCGTAGATAGTCATAATGCGCGCATCGCGAAAATGACGTTCGCAGGCATAATCTTTCATAAAGCCCGAACCACCATGAATCTGAATGGAATCGTAGGCATTTTGATTGGCATATTCGCTCGAAAACATTTTGAGCATTGGCGTTAATGCATCGGCCAATTTCAAATAATCTTTGTATTCCGCTTTTTCTTCGGGAGTAAGTTTACGTTCCGTTTCAATTCCTTCGTATGCTTTGTAAATATCTACAAAACGAGTTGTTTCGTAAAGTAAAGCACGAGAAGCATCTAATTTTGCTTTAATAATAGAGAGCATTTCATACACTGCTGGAAACTCGATAATGGCTTTCCCAAACTGACGACGTTCGCGGGCATAATTCAAAGCTTCGGTGTATGCTGCTGCCGACAAGCCTGTGGATTGAGCTCCAATGCCCAATCGAGCACCGTTCATAAGCGACATCACATATTTGATTAATCCCATGCGGCGCGTACCAACCAATTGAGCAGGCGTATTATTGAATACCAATTCGCAAGTTGGCGATCCTTTGATACCCAATTTATTTTCGATACGACGAACCAATACGGTATGGTCGTGTTTGTTATCTGCTACAAAATACGAAAGTCCACGACCGTCGGTAGTTCCATCCTCCGAGCGTGCCAATACCAATTTAATTTGGGCATCTCCGTTGGTAATAAAACGTTTAACGCCATTCAAATACCACACGCCATCTTCTTCGTTATAAGTAGCTTTTAATTGTACTGCTTGCAAATCAGAACCTGCATCGGGCTCTGTTAAGTCCATTGAGCATGTAGCACCTTCGCATACACGAGGAAGAAATTCGGCTTTAATTTCATCGGAAGCAAATTCCGAAATTGTTTCGGCACAATCTTGCAAGCCCCAGATATTGGCAAAACCCGCATCCGCGCGCGAAACCATTTCTCCCGACATAACATAAGCTACCATCGGGAAATTCAAACCTCCATACTGACGTGGAAGTGTAATGCCATACACGCCAGCCTGTTTCAGCGCGTCGTGATTTTCTTGTGTGCCACGTGCATAAATTACGCGACTATTTACAACCTGCGGACCGTCGTGATCAACACTTTCGGCATTGGGAGCAATAATGTCGGAACAAATGCCACCAATAATTTCCAATACTTTTTCGTAGCTATCTACTGCATCTTCAAAATCGCTTGGAGCATAATCAAAATTATCTTTATCAGCAAAGTTACGCTCCTTGAGGGCAACAATTTTTGGCATCAAAGGATGCGAAAGCTGAAATTTTATGGCTGGATTATCGTTAAAAAAATTCATAATATTAATGACCCCCAACCCCTAAAGGGGAGTAAGAAGGATTTATTTTTAGTTTGTGAATAATTAGATTTATCCCGTTTTCCCCTTTAGGGGTTAGGGGTTTATTTACTATTCTTTTTATAGTATTTAATCATTTTAGGCACTACTTCTTCAATGCTTCCCGTAATTATATAATCGGCAATGGCGTTGATAGGTGCTTTTGGGTCGTTATTTATCGAAATAATCATCGCACTTTCTTGCATGCCCGCAATGTGCTGAATTTGACCCGATATGCCACAAGCAATATACAGTTTTGGACGAACGGTTGTTCCGGTTTGACCAATCTGACGTTCGTGGTCTGCAAAACCGGCATCCACAGCCGCACGCGAGGCGCCAACTTCAGCACCTAATGTGTTGGCTAATTCGAATAGTAATTTGAAATTCTCGGCACTACCCACACCATAACCACCAGCTACAATAATAGAGGAATTTTTAATGTTGAGTTTCGATTTTTCGATATGACGTTCGATTACTTCCACCACAAAATCGGTATCAGGGATGTACTTCGAAACTTCTAAATTGACTGTTTTACCCGCCAATTTTTTACTGCGAATTTCTTTTTTCATTACACCTTCACGTACGGTTGCCATTTGAGGTCGGCAATCGGGATTTACAATGGTAGCAACAATATTACCACCAAAAGCAGGACGTATTTGGTACAATAAATTTTTGTACACTTTGCCTTGTTTTTTATCTTCGTAATCGCCAATTTCGAGCGAAGTACAATCGGCGGTTAAACCGCTAAACAATGCTGAAGATACACGTGGCCCCAAATCGCGACCAATGGAAGTTGCTCCCATAAATGCAATTTGAGGTTTTTCTTCTTTAAAAAGATTTACCAACAACGATGTGTGAGGCAGTGTAGTATATGGAGCCAAACGTTTGTCATCGGCAATATAAAGCGTATCTACGCCATAAGCAAAAACCTGCTCACCAATTTTATCGAGCTGGTAGCCGGCAGCTACAGCTTCGAGCTGGCATTTAAGCTGGTCGGCAAGGGTGCGTCCCTTGGTAAGTAATTCAAGACTAACATCGCCTACAATGCCGTCTTCTATTTCGAGATATACAAAAAGGTTATTCATATATTTAATGACCCCCTGCCCCCAAAGGGGAACATAAGAGTGTATTTTTATAGTTTATTTAAAAATAAAGTTGGTTTATAATTCCCCTTTTGGGGTTAGAGGCCTATCCAATCGTATGATTCGTAATTAATTCTTTCATTAAATCCTCCATCTCTTGGTCGGAAGCAGTAAGACGTTTACTTTCTTTGGCAGTAAATACAACGTTTTCAATTTGCTTTACTTTAGTTGGTGAACCCGAAAGACCCAACCATTGAATATCATGGTCGATATCGGCAACACCCCATTCTGGAATATTGAGGTAGGGATGAATATTGTAAATATCGGTATAATCGTCGCCAGCATCTTGTTTTTCGCTCAAGGTAGCAGCACGCTTATATTTCATGGTGAGTTTGGCATGGCGTGGACGGCAATCAGGCGCTGAGCTGTTGACGGTAATAACCATTGGCAATGGACCTTTTACAACTTCCACCCCACGTTCGAGACGGCGCTTTACCGTAATTTTTTTGGTGGTACAATCGATTATTTCTTCGGCATACGTAATTTGAGGAAAACCCAATTTTTCGGCAACTTGTGGGCCAACTTGGGCTGTATCGCCATCAATAGCCTGACGACCACAAACAATTACATCAATTTTACCCATTTTTCGAAGGGCGCAGGCGAGGGCATAAGAAGTTGCGAGCGTATCGGAACCAGCAAACTCTCGTCCGCTTAATAAAACACCACCATCGGCGCCCCTATACATACTTTCGCGGATAATTTCGGCTGCGCGTGCTGGCCCCATAGTGAGAACATGTACTGTTGCACCCGCAATTTTCGATTTCAAGCGGAGAGCTTGTTCCAATGCATTCAAATCCTCCGGATTGTAAATAGCTGCAAGCGCAGCGCGATTTACTGTTCCATCGGCCTTCATGGCATCCTTTCCTACATTGCGCGTATCGGGCACTTGTTTGGCAAGAACTACAATTTTAAAACTCATTTCTATATTACTTTTTGGTTAATAATTTTTTTTAGAATAAAGATAAAAGAACAAAGATTAAAGACAATAAATAAAGAACAAAGATAAAAAAAAAGTGCGAAACTTTTCACAAAGTCTCGCACTCGAATAGGTATTAGTTTTTTAAGGTATAAAAAAGATTGTGTTGTTTAGTTAACGTTGGCAAAGAAACAGCCTTTTTTCGATGCTTACAACCGCAAAAACATGTTTTACAACCTATTTTTCTCTTATTTTCAAACTTCACATTATTTCAAATTCACCTTAAATACTCAATATCAACCATATAACAATTATTACATTTTTATGAAGAAAATAAATCTTCAAGAAAAATCAAAAAAAAAGCAATAAATTTCTTTCATTTCTTATTAAGGCAAAGATAATACATAAAAGGCAGAAACTCATTACTTCTAGTTTCTGCCTTTGTCCATTTTATAAGCAATCTCCAAAATTTTCTTTGAACTTAGCCATTAATTTTTGTGTCCAATAAGCATGTACTTTTTATGCTCATTATTCTTAACAACAAATTCATACAAAACTTTTACCATTTTAAAACAATTTGCTTTTCTACTCCATTTAATGTTAAAGTTGCTATACTATCTCTAGCTCCTTCACCAAAGTCGATCAACTGTCGACCTTTATCAGTGTTAATTTCAACAGTTCCACTTACATAGTATTTATAATTAGCAACAGATATTAAAGGATTAATTATCTGCATACTATATGCTTTATTTCCGAACGTAGTACCAGTAGCCGACCCTGTGATTTCATAAGAATTATCAAGATAGATGCCCTTACCACCAAAAGAAATGCGGGTGCGATTCCAATTTCGTATACATGTCTCAGAATTAGCATTTGTAATTGTATCACTAGCTGTTACCCTCAGTTCGGGATTAGAGTTATAAATAGTTCTAAATGATTTGATTCGGACATTATTAATTTTAAGATTATCAATCTTCCATGTCTTATATCCTTCCCATTTACTATAAAAAGTATAATAAACTTTGCCACTTATGCTGCGTCCCATTGAATCAATATAACCATCAGGAAATTCGGCAACATAAGTAGCTGGGTATATACCATAAGTTGTTAGTAAACCCACTGTGGGTATTGAATATGTTGAAATAGATTTGCTTTTAGCAGCATTAAATACAACAGATTCATTAATATATTTGTTAATAACGCTATCAGCTATAGATATAGCCTCATCTGACTCTGGTGAACTCATAGCATTTGAAAAGACTTCAATAACTTCGCTTTCCGATGTAAAATCATTATCTATTTCGTTACACGAAAAAAAAGACACAGATAAAATCCCAATAAATAAACCAATTTTAAATTTCATGATTGTAAAAATAATTAAGTTTGACAAATTTTTATTTTGTAATTTCAAATCCATTATCACACTTCATGCCAAAACACAAAAAAACTCATATTCAACACATTACTGATTATAACAAAACACACTACTCTTCATTTTAGAAGAATAATCTTTGAAATAAAAGAATTTTCATTTAGAATTATCAGCTAATGAGAGTTTATATAAGTTCAATTAAAAGAAAATAGAAAAAGAGGACGTCTCAAATTGAAACATCCTCTTTGATAAGTATATTATTGATTTTATAAACTATCGCCAAAATCTTCTTTAAACTTAGCCATTAATTTTTGTGGCCAGTCAGTAGTTGGTTCCAAACCACCCATAAAGAAGCGAAGAACAGGAGGCTCATAGACGAATTTCAATCCGCCAATCAGTGCGCGGTTTACGTAAAGCCAATGCAAGCGATCTTCTACGTATTTTATTTGTGAGAGCGTAAATACACGACGAGGAACAGCCAGACGCAATAATTCCATATCGGCATAGGTTTCGTTTCCATATTCGTCGCGCTGATTCGAAATTGAACCACGTTCCATACCACGAATGCCCGAAATAAGGAACAAAGCAGCTGCCAGTGCCCCTGCCGGATATTCGGTTTGCGGAATGTGTGAACAAACCTGCATGGCATCTACGTGAGCTCCCAATACACCAGCAGGTCGAATCATTGGTACGCCCTTTTCTGATAACGAATCTACAAGGTATTTGATAAAAGCAGGACTTTGACTAATCATTGTTTCGTCAAGCGTTTCGTACAAGCCCACCGCCATTGCCTCAATTTCGCGAATGGAAATACCACCATAAGTCGTAAATCCTTCGTAAAGCGGCACAAGTGCCTCTAATTCTTTGATAATCTCCGGCTGATCGGTACACATGCCACCACCACGCGACGAACTGATTTTACGTGCCGAGAAATAGCACAAATCAGCCATTGAGGTAAAGGTATGCAATATCGTTTTCATGTCGGAATTTTTAAATTCTTCTTCGCGCTGCAATACCAAAAAGGCATTTTCACCCAGTAAACTGGCATCCAAAACCAAACGGATACCATATTTATCGGCCAAAGCACGTACATCGCGCATATTTTGGACAGAAAATGGTTGTCCGCCAATTAAATTTGTAGATGCTTCCATGCGAATAAATGGGATATTCTTGGCGCCATGATTTTGAATAACTTCTTCGAGTTTTTCAATGTTCATGTTTCCTTTAAACGGATGATCCGAGTTAATAACATACGCTTCATCGTAAAGCAATTCCACAATTTGACCGCCTTTGTCGGTAATGTGCGCCATAGCAGTTGTAAAATGGTAGTTCATAGGCACTAAACTGCCTTTGCGAACATAAGCCAGCGAAATTATATTTTCAGCTGCGCGCCCCTGATGAACAGGAAGTAAGTATTTTTTACCAAGCACATCCTGTACTGCTTTTTCCAAACGATAGTAACTTTGCGAACCGGCATACGCATCGTCGGCCTGCATCATTGCCGCCAACTGATTGTCGCTCATTGCATTAGTACCCGAGTCGGTGAGCATGTCTAAGAAAACATCTTTGGTGCTTAAACGGAAAGTATTGAAACCACCTTCGTACAATGCCTCCAAACGGCGTTCGATAGGTACAAGGTGTAATTTTTGCACAATACGTACTTTGTGCAATTCGAGTGGCAGGTTTTCGCCACTGAAAAATTTAATTTGTTGCATAGTGATTACAAAAAATTGGATTTAAAGTGAATGTTTATTTTTTTTCGATTTTGCAAATAAAAAAAGTGCCTGTAAACGAACAAGCACTTTAATTGTATTTAAAACAAATGTGATATTTACAAATCAAAGTATCTTTAGGGCAAAGATAAACAATTTATTTAAAAATAAACACATTCAGTATTGATTTGTTATAATTCTTTCAACTTTTTATTGTTACGAAGATGAATGTATTGAAATTTATTGATATAAAATAGAATAATAACGAATACTATCAGGTAAAAAAAGTTATTCGACATATTGTGATAGTCTTCAATCAAATGTTGCGGAATCTTATTCTGCGAAATATAAAGTAAAATACCTATTATACGAACAGCATTCATCACGATTAATAAAAACAGACCAGTAACTACAAACACCACCCTATTTACCAACGGGCTACGAATTGCTAGTATCAAACTTCCAAAAACAACCATTAGTCCAACGCCCAAACAATTTGTACCCAAATAGAGCCAATAATTATCTAATAAGATGTATTTACCGTAAACGTAAGCCTCGCCAAAGCCCAACAACCAAAGCATTGCATTACTAATCCACAGTATCAAATACGAAAGTGCATCTACAAATAGATTCCAATCATTAATCAAAAACCAATCGAAAAAACCCGTTATGGCCGGAACTAATGCAATTATTATTAATAATTTGTGGAAAGAAAAGTGAAATGTCTCCTGTACTTTTATATCAATTTTATCAAATTGATTCGATAAAGAAGCATGTAATCCGATTTTGTACTTAATTACAAAATAGACAATTAGATACCTTAGACCAACTACAACTGAAAAAAAGAACCCACCCAAATTATCAATAGCAAATAAATCGTTTATAAAGCGGATAACAGCTAACACATAAAGCGCCACCATTGCTAGCCCAAAAACGAAAAGGGTTTTAGCTATATTGCGGGGAATAAAAAAAAGAATAGCAAAAACAATGGCATAATATTTTACTGCTAAGCCACTAATAGTATGAATAATTTTTTGTTCGTAAATGATATATCCATTACTTGTATCAAAAGATATATTACCAAACAAAAACTGCAAAACAGAAGCAATGCTATGTGCATAGCTAATCAACAAATTCTTATAAAAAAAACTATTGTTAAACACTGATTTTGCGACTGTGAAAAGCAAAATTAGCGCTATAAAAAACACTAGTATTTTTATAACAAAAGCAGAATTTCTATTTACAAATTTTGACATTGAAAACATTTTATATTATGGAACTTACTAAAACACAAAAGTCTGACCTGTGATTTTAAGACACATATCAGACATTGTTTTTGGATTATTACCTTTAAATAAAGGGTTTTAGCCCCAATACTATTTGTCTTCTTTCTTGCTTTTTGCAAATAAAGATGCCCCCACACCACCTGCTGCCAAAAGTGCTAATAGCAACCCTCCATCTAATGGAACTGACCCTCCACTTGCACCTGGGAATGCAGGTTCAGGTGGTAGAATTTGACCAAACAATTGCGTAGCAGAAAACAATATGACTACAAGAAAAAATATAATTCTACTATTTTTCATTTTTTATATAAAATAATTTTATCGAACGAACGATTTAATTTGTATTGTTTTTTCGGGAGTTGCAATTTCGAAAATATACAAGCCCTTGTTTTCGAACTTTATAGGTTCGCTATTGTTTACCAAACCGCTGAAAACGGTTTTTCCGGTAGTATCGAATACTCTTACTTGGGTAGCATCTGTTAAACCCAAAATAATTGCCTCATTCTGTTGCGTTGCAATTCGTATACTTTGATCGTCGGAAAGGCTTACTCCCGTTGTAATTTTTGGAGCCAACTGCACTTTGAAACGATTTACTGTTCCTGCAGCAGTTACATTATAATTGTAGCTACCAACAGCTAATAAATCGGTACGCTTGCCTGTAGTTTTATCAATCAAGATTACTGCCGAATAACTCTGTACATTTTCTATATCCGAAATGGATATACTGTAATTTCCTGCTTTGGCAAATTTAGTAGTTAATTCAACTTCAGAAATTGTTTTTGGTAAAGTATTAATAGCCAAACCACTATTATTTACTTTGGTGTAGATATACGATACATTTGGATTCATACCCAACATTTTAGCTGCATCAGTGCCAATTTCGTAAGCAGGATTAGCTCCCTCTTGCAAACGAATACGCGTCAAATCGTTGTAAGTCGCATTTCCATTGCTTAAAGTAAGGCGAATGTCATCTACAAGCGCTTGTTCATTGCTTGTTGCTGCAACAACTCTACGTCCTGCATTGGCAAAATTAATAGAAGTGGAAGAAGCTTGCAAGAAAAACGAAGAAAAAGGTTGCACGTTTAAAAACTCTCCAGACAAGGCTGGTAAATAATTATAACCGTTGTAAGTGTAATAAGTAGCCCCAGGACTTGTAGATCCTAAGTTAAATATGCTCGACAAAGGCGTAGAAATCAAATTCCAATACGAATGTTCGGGCATCGAGGATTCACTTCGTGTTGTACTTACCGTAGCCCCACTTGTACTAAAGAAAGTTCCAATATTACTACCACGCGTTGTAAAATCGATTATGTTAGCAGTATTATTGTAAACGATATATCCTTTTTTAGCTGTAAATTCTCTTGTTGGCACATCTTCCCAATGTATACCTTCGCCAGTATAATTGGCAGTTGCAGCACTTGCACGAGTTGCACCATTGTATTGTTGTACAACATAATCACCACCCAAATTCAAATCGCCCCAAGTAAGCGAAGTTCCATCCGAAGCCTTAAATACATTCGAAGAGGTAACGGTAAAAGGAAAACCGATAAAACTCCATTCACCGGAAGCAAATGTTTTGCGAACGGTAATTTTGGCATTGCTACCAATTATTATATTGCCTGTATTTAATATTTGACCAGCCACACCATTAGCAGCTACATGAATAATCAATTCGTTTGTTACAAATATTTTTTGACTTGTAGTTAATTTACCTCCAGATTCAATGATTAATTTGTTTGTAACTACTGAATCCCTCGGAGTACTTAAAGTGATAGGGTGGCGAACTGTAATGCTGTTAGCAATATTATTAATTGTACCCACATCCCAGTTTGAACCTGTATCCCAGCTACCTGAATTGACGGTAACGTAATCGGTACCCGTGGTAATGGCAGAGGCTGCATAATATAGACCATAGAGACCAGTAATGTATCCATATACTCTATAATAGTAAATTGTGTTGGGAGTTAAAGCGAATGGTGCACCTTGTAAATTCTGTTGAGTAATTAATTGAGATTTAGTTGAAGTCGAAATAAAATCATAATCAACAAAAGTTTTATCAGTTGTATATTGAATATCGTATTCTGTTGTAGCATCTGTATTACCATTACTTGCATCCCAATTAGCAGTGAAACCTGTTTGACTTGCTCCAGTAGCAGCTTTTACCAATGGCTTAGATGGATATACTGAAATAGTATGATAATTAATTGGGGCTGCGTTATAAAAAGCATTGCCAGATTGAGATGCTATAATCGTTGCTGTTCCGGGACCGTTAAAAGTCAATGTGCTACCTGAAATACTTGCTACATTAGCATTATCACTGCTGTATGAAACAGGTAGACCACTTGTGGCAGTTGCACTTAAAGTATAAGGTGCATCGCCATAAGTTTTATCAGGAGTTTGACTAAAATTAATTGTTTGATCTAATTTTGTATTTGCAACAATACTAACATCATCTATGCCCATTAAATGATTTGCAGAAGCTTTAGCATTTGCCCAACAAATTATTATTTCGTTACCTGATGGTATAGATAGACTAATTGTATGAGTTGAAGTCACTCGATTTGCTGCAGAGTTTCCAACAAGTTCAGTAGCCGCAGCACTAAACTGAGGTGAATTAAGCGCATATGTCGAATTTGTCAGACCACTTGGAATAGAAGTTATAGCTGTTGGAGAAATCTTATACCAAATTCTTAATTCCTGAGCACCAATATTTTGCAGTCTCCATTGTTCGAGAGTCCAAGTTATGCTTATACTATTAATCGGTGAACCCGTATTATTTTTCAAACGCCAACCAACGTAACTAATCAACCCATTTGTACTTCCACCAGGCACATATCCAAGAGCTCTATCAGTTGTATTTCCAAAAGAAGATAAAGAATTTGGTGTAGTAGTGGTACCATTATTCAATATAAATGCTGTGGGTGTGGATACTGAAGCTCCATTGTATCCCAAAGCATACCAATTAGATAGTGTTGAACCATTAGTCCAAGTCCCCGCAGTTGTTAAGCCATCGAAATTTTCAGTAATTGGGGTGCCGAACGTAGCTATTGATGTTTGAGCCGCTACGTTAGAAGTACAAATGCTTAACGATGCAAGTATTCCAACGGCAATAAATTTTAATTTTTTGTAAAAAGGATTCATAATGATAAATTGTAATAGTTCCAAAACGCTAATAACCTATAAATTTTAAACAAACTTTTTGTATGATTGTTCACTTTCAATCCATCAATGAGGAATAAATGCAAATCTTCAGGAAATTTGTAGCATTTATTATTACAAATTTGTGCTAAAAAACGAATTGCAAATATTTATAAATGAACGGTTTGCAAATGTAGTACTAATAACAATGACCACCAAATGGTTTTAGCATTAATTAATATTTTTAACTATACAAATGCTATCAATTTAGAAGAATTAGTTGCCCAAAAGTTTTATTTCATCTCATAGATACGGTTTTATGAAAGTGCTTAAAAATCTAAAAAATAAATATTATCATAAACAAACCAGCTAAAACGAATGTTGTTAGATTAAATTTTACACTTTAAAATGAGAAATAGATTTTAGCTAAAGCAGAAATAACATTAAAAATTTGCATTTACAAAACAAATCTAACTCTGTATTATTTATTACAAAAATAAAACAAAATTATGGCAGAAGATATATTACACGAAGTAACTTCGGCGGATTATAAATACGGATTTACAACCGATATCGAAACCGATATAATACCAATTGGTCTTAACGAAGATGTGGTTCGCATTATTTCGGCAAAAAAAAATGAACCGGAATGGATGCTCGAATACAGATTAAAAGCTTTCAGACAATGGACGACCATGTCCATGCCCGATTGGGCACAACTCAATGTGCCACCTATCGATTATCAGAGCATTTCGTATTATGCGGCTCCCAAAACGAATGGTCCCAAAAGTTTAGACGAAGTAGATCCCGAATTGCTCAAAACTTTTAATAAATTAGGCATCCCGCTCGAAGAACAAATGGCGCTATCGGGCATTGCCGTAGATGCTGTAATGGACTCTGTATCTGTTAAAACAACTTTTAAAGAAGTATTGGCCGAAAAAGGCATTATATTTTGTTCATTCAGCGAAGCGGTTGAGCATCATCCCGATTTAATACAGAAATACATGGCATCGGTTGTACCAATAACCGATAATTTTTATGCGGCGCTCAATTCAGCTGTCTTTAGCGATGGTTCATTTGTTTATATTCCCAAAGGCGTTCGCTGCCCCATGGAATTATCGACTTATTTCCGTATCAACGCTTCGAATACAGGTCAGTTCGAACGGACGTTAATTGTAGCCGACGAAGATAGTTATGTATCTTATTTAGAGGGCTGTACAGCACCAACACGTGACGAAAATCAGCTTCATGCTGCCATTGTGGAAATTATTGTTATGCGCAATGCAGAGGTAAAATACTCTACGGTTCAAAACTGGTATCCGGGCGACAAAAACGGCAAAGGCGGAGTTTATAATTTTGTTACCAAACGTGGAATTTGTAAAGGTGAAAATTCCAAATTATCGTGGACGCAAGTTGAAACAGGTTCGGCCATTACATGGAAATACCCAAGCTGTATTTTACAAGGCGACAACTCGTCGGCTGAATTCTACTCGGTAGCAGTTACCAATCATCATCAACAAGCCGATACAGGCACCAAAATGATACATTTAGGGCGAAACACGCGCAGCCATATTTTGTCGAAAGGGATTTCGGCAGGTGTAAGCAATAATAGCTATCGTGGTTTGGTGAGAGTAGGTGCTAAAGCCGAAAATGCGCGTAACTTTTCGCAATGCGATAGTTTGCTACTTGGCGACAAATGTGGTGCACACACCTTTCCGTATATGGAAGTGAACAACGAAACAGCCATTGTGGAACACGAAGCAACCACTTCGAAAATTAGTGAAGACCAGATTTTTTATTGCAATCAACGTGGCATTTCAACCGAAGATGCAGTAGGATTAATCGTAAATGGCTATGCCAAAGAAGTTTTAAATAAACTGCCCATGGAATTTGCCGTGGAAGCACAAAAACTATTGGCAATAACGTTGGAGGGAAGTGTGGGTTGATTTTTTTTGAACCACAATAGAAACAATAGAATAAGAAATGAAGAATGGATATTCAACTAAAAAGGAAATTAATGACTTATGTTATGAAATCTTAAATGCTGCTATCGAAGTACATAAACATCTTGGTCCCGGTTTATTAGAATCAATTTACGAGAAATGTATGATTTTCGAACTTCAAAGTAGAGGGTTTTATGTTCAGTCACAAGTTCCATTACCATTAATTTACAAAGGGCACTTTCTGGATACTGAATTGAAATTAGACTTACTAGTTGAGGAAGTAGTTATTGTTGAATTAAAGGCAATTGATAAATTTATTCCTATTAATGAAGCTCAAATTCTAAGTCATTTGTATTTACTTGATTTGCCTAAAGGGCTATTGATAAATTTTAAATGTACAAATATAATGAAAGAGGGTCAGAAGACAATGGTAACTCGTAAGTTTTTTGATTTACCAGATGGCTATTAACAAAAATAATTATTAATATAAAATCAGAACAGTTATATTTAATCAAATAAGAATAATTCCTTTTGTTCCTATTGTGGTTTAAATCCTGTTCCTATTTAGTTTAAAATGTTAGATATTAAAGATTTACACGCCAGCATTAATGGCAAAGAAATATTAAAAGGATTGAACTTGACTGTTCGTCCGGGTGAGATACATGCCATAATGGGACCAAATGGTGCCGGCAAATCTACCTTATCGTCGGTACTAACTGGTAATCCGGTTTTTGAAGTTACGCATGGCGATGTTACTTTTTTGGGTAAAAATTTATTGGAACTTGCTCCCGAAGAACGTGCCAACGAAGGAATTTTCCTAAGCTTTCAGTACCCGGTAGAAATTCCGGGAGTGAGCATGGTAAACTTTATGCGCACAGCCATTAACGAACAGCGAAAATATCGGAATTTACCACCTGTGTCGGCTACTGATTTTTTGCGCTTGATGCGTGAGAAAAAAGAATTGGTAGAGATGGATAATAAATTAACCAATCGTTCGGTAAACGAAGGTTTTTCGGGTGGCGAAAAAAAACGCAATGAAATTTTCCAAATGGCTATGTTGGAACCACGGTTATCTATATTAGATGAAACAGATTCGGGACTCGATATTGATGCTTTGCGTATAGTAGCCAATGGCGTAAACAAACTCAAATCGCCCGAAAATGCAAGTATCATTATAACACACTACCAACGTTTGCTGGATTATATTGTGCCTGATTTTGTACATGTGTTGTATGATGGACGTATCGTAAAATCGGGCGATAAAACTTTGGCTTTAGAGCTCGAAGAAAAAGGCTACGATTGGATTAAACAGGAAGTTGAAGCTAAATAAATTTGACAACGGACAACTGACAACAGTTTCCTTAGAAATCTGTTGTCTGCTGTCTGCCGTCTGTAGTCATGATTAAAATGGAAAAACAATATATCGAATTATATAACTCTCATCACGAGACGATTAAAAAACATTCGTCGGGCGTGATGAACGAAGAGCGTGATGCTTCCTTTGCGAAGTTTAGAGCCTTAGGTTTCCCAACAACGCAACTCGAGAACTACAAATACACTGATCTAACTCAAGTACTTTCGATCGATTACGGTTTGAATATCAACCGTTTGAATGTACCTGTAAATCCTTATGATGTATTTACTTGTGATGTTCCGGGCATTCATTCGTATCTTTATTTTGTGGTAAACGATGGATTTTATCCCGTAAATGACAATAGGAATGACACGCTCCCAAAGGGTGTAATTATCGGTAGTTTGAGCGAAGTTTCCAAATTGCATCCCGAATTAGTGGCTAAATACTATGGCAAACTAAGCTCGACTAAAATTGACGGGTTAGTAGCATTTAATGGAGCTTTTGCTCAAGATGGTATTTTTATGTATGTGCCAAAAAATGTGCAATTAGACCGACCTGTGCAATTAGTAAATATTATGCGATCGGATGTCGATTTTATGGCTAATAGTCATAATTTGATTGTGTTAGAAGAGGGCGCCAAAGCACAATTGTTGGTGTGCGACCATACAGTGAATGATGTTCATTTCGTATCGAATAGGGTAACAGAAGTTTTTGTAGCAGAAAATGCAAGTTACGAGCACTACAAACTTGAAAATACACACAACAAAACCACTAATTTATCCACCTTATTAATCGATCAAAAAGATTCGTCGAATGTGTTGGCAAATGTGATTACTTTGCATAATGGCCTCACTCGCAACACGATAGAAATAGCTGTAAATGGCGAACATTGCGACACTACGCTTGCCGGAATGGTAATAGGCGACAAAAATCAACAAGTAGATAATTTCACGTCGATACTGCACAACAAACCCAATTGCACCAGTAGAGAATTGTTTAAATATGTGCTCGATGATGTGTCGAAAGGCGCTTTTACAGGTAAACTTTATGTGGCTCGAGATGCACAAAAAACAGCTGCATTTCAGACAAACAAAAACATTTTGCTGAACCGCAGCGCCAAAATGCGCACCAAACCACAGTTGGAAATATATGCCGACGATGTGAAATGTTCGCACGGAGCAACTATAGGTCAATTAGATGAATCTGCTTTGTTTTATATGCGTCAACGTGGTATACCACAAAAAGAAGCCAAATTATTGTTGATGTTTGCATTTACAGCCGACGTAATTGAAGACATTCGAATTGATGCTCTCAAGGACAGAATGAAACTTTTGGTTGAGAAACGTTTGCGTGGCGAATTGTCGAAATGCGAAGGATGTGTTATCTGCCAGTAAAACGATTTGAAATTTAGGCATATATAAATATTTAAAGAGGCTGTTTCATTAATTGAAACAGCCTCTTTTGTGTTTTATAAGAACGATTTATTCTGGCTTTGTAACGTTTAGGAAGGTAAATCAAATTGTATTATTAATCTTTATCAGATTAAGGTAAACTTACATAATGAGGTGCAGAGCACCAAGA
>CAMDNO010000025.1 GCA_945902955.1 Porphyromonas cangingivalis | reverse complement strand
GAAAATCAAGCAAATAGAAATATACCTATGACGATGAATGATTGGGCGTTACACTTAGATAGAATTTTGATGGCAACGGAACATGAATTGCTTACAAATGCGGGCAAAATATCTATGGAAGTGGCACGTCAGCATGCTGAAACTGAATGGGAAAGGTTCAGAATTGTGCAAGATCAAATGTTTCGAAGTGATTTTGACCGTTTTTTACAACTGAATTATACTGCGAAGCAAATAGATAAGAAAAAATAAAATCAACATAAAAACAATGAAAAAACCTATTTAAACTACAAATCTATTTATTTATCCCTATGGACAACCTTATCATTTCTGTATCACTCACTTTGTTTATGTTGAGTTTGATAACCGAGAAAATAGCGAATTTCAGTATGTTGCATGTGCGCTCGTTGGCTGACAAGGCGGGCGATGTGGTTGGCGAAAGGAACAAAACTCAACGTTAATGATACGCAGATAACTGTTATCAGTGAAAATAAAACTAAATTATTAAAACTACGATAACCTACAAATTTCGGCGGTACAAAAACCCCGCTACAATGCGGGATAAACTCCAGCCCAACCCGCAGGGGCACGCCCAAAAAATCTTAAATATTGAATTTGGTATTTTTCTAAATGCAACGTTTTTCACCCGCAAATCATCTTGGTATTAAATGGAACAAAATCGTAAAACCGACGAAAAAACAATCATTGAAGGCTGTAGAAATGGCGAATCGTGGGCACAAAAAATGCTTTACGAGCTCCACGCTTCGACAATGATGAGTGTTTGCATACGGTATGTTGGTAACTACGAAACCGCCCGGGACATTTTGCAAGATGGATTTATAAAAGTATTTACCAAAATAGACACATATTCGGGTGCGGGTGCATTTGGCGGTTGGATGCGAAGGGTATTTGTAACAACGGCATTGGAGTATATAAGGCAAAACAATGCGCTGAAGCAAAGTAAAGAGTTAGACGATTTTCATAACGACTTTGAAGATATACATCCCACGATAATAGATCAGATTACGGCAGACGACTTATTAAACTGCGTGGCTCAACTTGCCGAAGGATATCGAACTGTTTTTAATATGTATGCCATCGAAGGATATTCGCATGGTGAGATAGCTGAATTGTTGCAGATAAGCGAAAACACCTCCCGATCGCAATTTATGAGGGCACGTAACATTTTGCAACGCGAAGTAGAAAATTTAATTGGAAAAGAATATGCACAACAATATAAAAAATAAGGAACAGGACGCTTTTAGTAAAAGCATTCGGCAGAAGCTGGAAGGACATAAAACCCCTGTGGCGCCTGATTTGTGGGCTGCTATTGAAGCTGGAATAAGGACACCAAAAGCAAAAAGAAAAATTCCTATTATATGGTGGATTACTACGGGATTGGCGGCAGCTGTGGCTTTGCTATTGGTTGTTAATATACCAATAAATCAGCATAAATCAGAGATGACATCTACAACAAAAAGTAGTATGATTGAAAAATCGACATCAGTTGAAAGTGTTGTTCCGGAAAATATTGTGGTTACAAATAATAATAATACAATTGCCTCAGTTTCAAAAAATACAATTTCGAATAAAACTATTATAAATAAAACTATATTAAATAAAAAAACGACTTTCACCGATAAAAAGAACACTGACAATACGGTTGATAAAACAACAAGCAACGAAAGTCCGAATTTCAAAATAGCGGTTTCTGAAAATGATATAATTGCACTTAATAATACAAAAGGGGAGAATGAAATTTCAACCGAAGGAAGTACTATTTTAGCCCAAACAGAAAACAAATCAACGACAGAAACGGCTATTGACACATTGGTTTCTACTCCAAAGCCAACACCAAACGAGAAACTTCAACTCAAAAAAGAAGATTGGACTGACCCATTGAAAGAAAAAAACACGAACAATTGGGAGTTGGCAGCTATGGTTGGCAGTGCCGGAAGGACCAATACCAACACGAATTTACTGTCGGCGCCGGTATTCGATTACTCACCACGCATGGGCATAGTGGCTGCCGAGCGGGCAACAACCTACATTTTTGCACCCGAAGACTTTACGGATAAAACGTATTTAGCGCCTGTTTCGGCTGGTTTAGCAATAGCGCGAAACATTTCATCCGCTTGGAGTATAGAAAGTGGAATTACGTATACCTATTTGCTAACAAGTTTCAAAAACAATACTGTTGATTCGAAGCTGCATTTGCATTACATTGGACTACCTGCACGTGTTGTTTTCGATTTTGTGAAAAACAAAAAATGGTCGGCTTATGCAGCTACCGGCGGCATGGTCGAAAAGGGATTGTGGTCGGTTTATGTGCAAAACCAGAATTACGGATCGAGCATAATTACCACCACTGTTTCGGATAAAATAAGCGGCTGGCAGTATTCGATAAATGCTTCGATAGGAGGCGCTTATAGCATATATAAAAATACAGCTATCTATTTTGAACCCAAATTATCGTACTATTTCGATACCAATCAACCCATTAGCATACGAAGCGCGAATAAATATGTTATTGGATTTGAAGGAGGCGTACGTTATAAATTTTAAAAAAAAACATGTATGAAAACAATTAAAAAATTACTATTCGTTTTTGCACTAATTGTAGCTTTAGCCAGTTGCAACAACGACCCGATTACAACAATTGAAGATGCAAAACCACTCGTTTTAAAAGTAGAACTTCAAAAACGCGTGAATCAGGATAATACATTTGCGTTTGATTTGCTAAAACAAACAATGGACATATCGAAAGAAGCAAATGTTACCGTATCGCCACTGAGTGTAAGTATAGCGTTGGGCATGACCTGGAATGGTGCTGATGGCACTACAAAATCGGAAATGGAAACTGCATTGAAAATGAGTGGACTGACAGCAAGCCAGATAAACGAATACTACAAAATAATGCAAACCGGGCTTCCTACAATCGACCCAACAACAAAGTTAAGCATCGCAAATTCAATTTGGTATCAAAAAGATTTCGGTGTAAAATCTGATTTTCTGTCAATAAATAAGGAAAATTTTAATGCATACATTAAGGAGCTCGATTTTTCGCAAGCATGGGCAAAAGATACGATTAACAATTGGTGTTCGGCAAAAACGAAAGGATTAATACCAACAATTATCGACGAAATACCTTCGAATGCCGTAATGTATCTTGTTAATGCAGTGTACTTTAAAGGTATATGGTCGCAAAAGTTTGACAAGAAAAGCACAACAGAATCGACATTTACCAACGAAGCTGGAAATGGCATATCCGTAAATATGATGCACCAACAAGATACGTTGGGTTATGCATCGGATGAAATGGCGCAATATGTAGATTTAACTTATGGTAATAAGGCGTTTAGCATGACGGTAATTGTTCCGGAATATGGCAAAACAGTGAGCGATATTCTTAATTACTTAACCATTGAGAAATGGAATGAAACAATTGGAAATCTGCGTCAACGTGAAATCATTCTACATCTCCCCCGCTTTAAAAGCGAAAATAAATTTACGCTCAACGAGCCACTTAAAACGATGGGTATGCCAACAGCATTTACCGAAAATGCTGATTTCAGTAAAATTTCGGATGCAAAGCTTATGATTTCGAAAGTGCTACACAAAACATACATTGCAGTAGACGAAGATGGCACGGAGGCAGCTGCTGTTACGGCTGTGGAAATGATTAAAACGTCGATGCCGGTAATTCCCGAAGTACGCGCCAACCGACCTTTCATTTTTGTTATTCGCGAAAAAAGTACGGGAGTAATTCTTTTTATTGGTAAAATGGGTAATATCGAAAAATTTTAAAAAAAACAGATATAAAAATAAGATTATGAAACAGTTAAATAGTTTATTATTTGCTTTTGTAGCTATAATATTCGCTTCGTGCGAAAGCGGTGTTACCGAAAAAATAACCTACAAAATTAACGAACCGATATTTATGACCAAAGAGACTTTTAGAGCCTCGGTAAAAGTAAATACAAAAGCCGAAGAAATAGTAACATTGGGTAAAATATGCTTTTACGAGGGTTACTTATATATTTCGGAACCCGAAAAAGGCATTCATATTATCGACAATCGTAATCCTTCGAATCCTCAAAACATTGGGTTTATAGAGCTATTGGGTAATGCAGATTTGGCTATTCGTGATAATTTATTGTATGCCGATTCGTTTGTCGATTTGGTTTGGTTTGATGTTACAAATCCTGCCGCACCTGTTCTCAAAGATCGCCTCATCGACATTTTTCCAACTGCATTGCCAGTAACAATTAACGAATATGGTTACGATTATTCGCAAACCTTCGAACAAAAAGACAAAGGAATAGTAGTAGGCTGGAAAGTAGTAGAACGCACCGAAGACATGAAAGATTACCGTGGATCGTGGTGGGGATGGAATGGTGGCGGCATATATATGGAAGACATGGTATCGATGAACCAAACAGCAACAGGTTCAGGATCATCCAATGGTGTGAATGGTTCAATGTCGCGCTTTGCATTATACGACAATAAATTGTATGTAGTATTGAATAATTACATGTCGATTTTCGACCTTTCGGGTACGCAGCCCAAAAAAGCAGGCGAGAGTTTATATATTGGTGGCAATGTGGAAACAATTTTCAGTTACGAGGATAATTTATTTATGGGCACACCAACAGGCATGTTAATTTATTCGGTAAAAAACCCATACATTCCTGAATACCAATCGAGTATTTGGCATATATTTGGTTGCGACCCGGTAGTTGTTGCCAACGATTTAGCTTATGTAACCGTACATTCGGGAAATAATTGCGGGCAAAACGTAAACGAACTTTTTATTGTTGATGTGGCGGATGTAAAAACACCGAAAAAATTAGTGTCGTTTGCCATGACCAACCCCAAAGGTTTGGGTATTGATGCCAACAAATTGTTTTTGTGCGACGATGGTTTAAAGATTTTTCAAATAACGAGTAGCCCTACAAGCCTGAACGACAATCTGATTAAGCATATTAAGGGAATGGACGGATTTGATTTAATTCCATTTAATAACACCTTGATGATGATTGCCACAGACGGACTTTATCAATACGACTATAGCGACACATCGAATATCCGCCTGCTAAGCAAACTTAGTTTTGCAAAAAACTAATTGAATTCGCGCACTTAGCGCATTTTCAATTATCTTTGCAGAAACAAAATTCATCACATAATGAGAACAACAAGTCTGAAAATAGCCATAATAGGCGCCGGGAATATGGGTGGGGCAATTGCTCGTGGTTTAGCAAAAGGTTCGTTGATAGCTGCCTCAAATATAACTGTTAGCGATATTTCGGAAAGTAATTTAGCTACCATAAGCACAGCAGAGCCACATATCAAAACCACTACTTCAAATATTGAAGCCATAAAAAATGCGGATATTGTACTGTTAGCCGTTAAACCTTGGTTGGTAGAAAAAGTAGCCGACGAAATTGAAAGCAAAATAGATTATAAAAATCAGTTGATAGTTTCGATAGCCGCTGGTATCGATTTTAGTAAATTAGTTGATTATTTCGACTCTGATGCCACGCTTTTCAGAGTAATACCAAACACCGCCATAGATGTGCTGCAAAGCGTATCGACCATTTCGTCGAAAAACGCCACTGCCGAACAAGAAGCTTTGATAGTGAATTTGTTTGGGGAATTGGGAAAGGCCTTTTTAGTACCCGAAACACAATTAAATGCCTTTATGTCGCTATCATCCTGCGGTATAGCTTACGCATTTCGGTATATCAGAGCAGCTATGGAAGGTGGCGTAGAAATGGGCATTTACCCAAACGTGGCCAAAGAAGTAGTGCTGCAAACACTTCGTGGAGCCATTGAATTGATAGAAGCGAACGAATCGCACCCCGAAGTAGAAATCGACAAAGTGACCACACCTGGCGGCATAACCATAAAAGGATTAAACGAAATGGAGGCCAATGGTTTTACAAATGCCGTGATAAAAGGATTGAAAGCCTCGCATTTGAAGTAAAATAAATTCACCTAACTCCGAATTACATAACATTCAATACTTTCCGGCGACTAACAGATTTCACGTCCACAGGTTAACCGAAGATTCCAATAGTCCCGAACTCTACTTCCAAGCTAAGTACAAAGCTTAAGCTTTAAGAGAGTCGGGATTTTTAACAGTATATCGATGGATGATTTCTGTAACTTACTTATCGTAATGGCTTGAACCTTAAAAAAACAGCAATAATAAACCAACTTATATAATCAGTAGAATGGATATTGTTTTAAGCATGACTTTAGGTATAAATGCATTAATTATTTTCTTATTAATTGAAAAATTAAAATTCAATTTTGCGAATATATACTTGTTAGGATTATTGATTTCAGTATTTATTGGTACAGCTTTTACCATTTACATAAACCATTATTCGCCACCGCCACCTCTAATTGCCGACATAATTAACTCATTGCCTGTACTATCTGGCACACTTACCTATTTTTACATAAAAGATTCTTTATTTAAGGCGGAGAGATTTAAGCCTTCTTTGGTTTTGCATTTACTCCCTTTTGGTTTAGCTATAATTTTATACTCATTTGATAAAGATGAACTATCCCTCGTTTCGTTATTTTTAAACATTGGATTAAAAATATGTGTAAGTATAGTTTATATCTTAGTGTCATTAAATATTATAAAAAAACAGCAGATTCTGACCAAAAATCATTTTTCTAACACTGATTCAGTTGATTTAAAGTGGCTTGCTTTTATAGTTAAAACAGGTTTATTCACTTATATCCTGTATCTAATAATTCTGTGTTTTTGGTTTTTTAAAATTCAGATTGTTGAGAATTTAGTAAGTTATGCAAATCTAATTGTTCTGATATACATATTACCCATAGCCTATTATGGACTTACTGCTACAAATGTTTTTATTAAAATATCATCAATAAATTCACAAATAGATGACGCATTTGATAGCAATGATGATAGCGACCAAATTACAATAAATAACGGTCCAAAAGAATTAATAAATTCGGAAAAAGCTGATGAGATTTATGCAAATCTTATAGAACAGATTGATATTCAGAAACTATATCGTTTAGAAAATCTGACACTCGAAGACCTTGCTAAAGCGTTAAATTTACACAGCAGATATTTGTCATACGTTATTAATACTAAGTCGGGAAAAACATTTTTCGACTTGATAAATCATTTTCGCATAAAGGAATTTAATATTGAAGTTTTAAATCCTCAAAATAAACATCTCACCATTCTTGCCATTGCTTTTAATTGTGGATTTGGTTCTAAAAGTTCATTTAACCGCGCCTATAAAAGTGAAATGGGGATTTCTCCAACACAATTCATTAAAGCTTCGTCTCTCCAACTCAAATAGTATTACTTTAGAAAACTAAATTTAATACTCTATTCTCATTTCTACATATATCTGAAAAACAAAAAGTTACATTCATACTAAAAGAAAATACAGCCTGTTTTCAGAAAACAGGTCGCACAGATGTTTTGATTTATTTTCCTTTGCACCATAATTCAAAAAAAAATAAATCATGACAAAATTCAAATTCTTATTTCTTGTATTATTGGCAACCACCTTGTATGGATGTCAGAAAGATTGGTTGGACTACTCACCAATTGATATGTATAGTGCCAAAATTGTATACGATGACAATAATGCACCTAAACATTTAAGTGTGGCAGCTGTAAGCATTCAGCCGTCAAAAACGGATAAGCAAATTACATTAAATACCATTAAAACAATGGTAGAAAAAATTAAGCAGGAACATGACGATATTCAAGTAATTGTTTTTGGAGAATTGATACTCGAATGGTATTTTGATGAAGAGACAAAAGATGCATATCAACGTATAATGAGCGAAACTATTCCCGGTGCTTCCACCAACTTTATCAAGAATCTATCGATAAACCATAACGTAAACATAGTTTTCGGTTTAACAGAGCTCGACAACATATCTAACAACCTATATAACAGCCAAGTGCTGATTAGACCTACGGGCGAAATTGTAAAATATCGAAAACGTAATCTGAACATAACAGATTTAGATAACAAAATAACAGCCGGAAACGAACTAGTGGTAACTGAAATTGACGGAATTCGGGCTGCTATGTTTATCTGCTCTGATATGCAAAGTGATAAAATTACAAAGGAAATAGCTGAAGCAAAAGTAGATGTGATATTACACTCTCTCACTACATCAACAGATTTAAACCCAAATATCAGTTATGTAGGTACACAAATGAATACATGGATAGTTTTTGCAAATCGTTTTGGAACTGAAGGGTCTTATAGTTATACCGGCTTTTCTCACATAATAAATCCAGTGGGAACTATAAGCGAAAGAGCAACCGGAAATAACAGTTATGTATATCGTAAATTAGGAATTTTTAATAAATAAGAAAAATGAAGAAAATAATAATTATCATAGTTTTAATGAGTGCTGTTTTAACAACAAAGGCTCAGTCCTCTCAAAAAACATATTACGTTACAACTAATTTATTGTCGCCATTAGCAGGTTTAAATAAAGACATTGCAGCAGCAAATGCATTATTGCCGCTACTATCAAATATGGAATATGGCATTACACTTAGTGGTGGGTATTTTAAAAATCATCATGCTTTTGAAACAAGATTAACTTATGGCAAATCAAACAATTATAATATAATTCCTCAAATTCAGTTTGGGTATAACTTTTATATTCTTGATTATTTCAAACATAATGAAAGCGGTTTGTACATAGGTGGATTCTCAAGATACTGGTTGTATCATAACAACTATACAGTAGCAGATTTACATAACTTATCTACTAATTTAACTGTAGGATATACCTGGAAAAAGAAAAGGTTAATATACGATTTTCGTATAAATCAACCCTTAACGATTTATTCTACTTCAAATATTGAAAATACGAAATCGAAATTTGAAATCAATACATCGCCAATGCCATCTTTATCACCTGTCTTGCCATTTTTAAGTATCAATATTGGATATAAATTTAGCAAAAGGGAATAAATTAAAAAAGCCGGCTGAATCTCTTCTCAGAAATCCAGCCGGTTTTTTTATATCACCACATTTTCACATCACCACATCACCACATCATCACATTTTCACATCAACTCTTCAACTTTGCAAAATACATAGCAAACGAACGATACAGAAAATGTGTCCACTTACCAAACGGAACAATAATTAGAGCCCACTGAACCAGCACAGTAAGGTGGAAGATATAGAGCCATTTGTTCATTTCGAGAATATCAAGGTCGATAAACAGACGAACCATAAAGGCCGACAAGCCCATAAAAAACAACCATACCACGAAGAAAATATCCGAAGGTTGCGAGTATTTGCTTACTTCTTTATTCTTTTTCATACGACTCGAAACGAAATCGACCGTAACAACAAATACTATTGCACTCATTACATAGCCCAAAATTATTACAAACAGGTTGTCGGTGCCAAACCAATCGAGTGCAACGGTAGTGAAAAGCAATGATAAATAGCCAATTACCAAAATAAAGTGTTCGAACCAGCGGAATTGATTATCGTCGCAACCCAGCGCCCGCTTTTGTGTAAACATGTGTACGAATAATTCGCCCATACTTTTTACATATTTCATAAAAGGCACTTTAACTTTTGGTTTCAGAATGGTAAAATACCACATGCGTGCAATATTTGGCATTAAAATTACAAAACCGATTGTTCCAATGGCAATGCCTTCGAACAGATGTCCGAAATGAAGCATTTTTTCGAGTTCGAAACCAACAGAGAATGCAAAAGCTATAACGCCCGCAAAAGTGAGTAAGAAAGCTGCCAAACTGAGTGGCAACGATTTGTATAACAAGCCCGACAAGCCTGTCCAGTCGTACTGAGCAGTCAGATACCTACGCAGCGACATCATCAATTCGCCCGGATTTGCTTCTTGTGGGCAGTGTGTGGAACATTCGCCACAATAATAACACTCCCAAGGCTTTAGCGAAGCTTTAATATCATCTTCGAGACCAAGCGCACTTAACCGAACCATTTCGCGTGGGAATGAAACATCTTCGGTGGATAATGAACAAACAGCTGTACAGTTGCCGCAGTTGTAGCATGCGTTGAAATTTACAGCTCCATACTTGTTCAGTTCTTTTCCAAATGCAGGATTTATTTTTGCCATTAGATTAGTATTTTATTCAGATTATTTTTATTCATCTTAAATTGTAAATAGTAAATGAATAAATTGTAAATATCATTATTTGTTCAATTTATATATATAATACTCGTCCATATCGTCGACGTCTCCGGTTTTCACAAAGCCATATTTTACCAACGACATTAGATAAAATACCACTTCGTCCGAAGGCATTTCGAGCTTCTCGGTGAGTTGTTTTATCGTTAAATCTTCATCTTTTAGCGCCTCTAAAATTCGCTTTTTGATGCCATTATAAATTTTCAGATTTTCTTTTGCCTGCTCAGGGATACCTCCCAATTTTTCGCGCAGGTATTTTGCTGTTTTTCCTGGTTCTACTTCCATTTTTTTAAGAGCTAAGGAGTAAGGAGTAAGGAGTAAGTAATTGGCTTATACTTGCCACTTACCTCTTACTTTCTTACTGCTGTTTTATACTAATGCATCAATCATACTCATTATTTCGGCACTCGAGCAGGCAATCAAATTCACCGCATCGGGCTCGCACACCGGCGCACACATACCGCAACCTTTACAAACCGAATTGTTGATTTCGGCAATCACTTTTTTGCCATTTTCAACTTTCAGAATTGCGTCGAACGGACAAGCTGCCTCACAAGCACCACACCATGTACATTTTTCGGGGTCGATAGTTGCCACCAATGGGTCGGTTTCTAACTCGCCTTTGCTTAAAATGGAATAGGATTTTGTTGCTGCCGAAAGAGCAGAATTAACCGATTCGGTAATATTTTTTGGTCCCTGACAAGCTCCGGCAATGGTAATACCATCAATTACCGTTTCTACGGGGCGAAGTTTCATGTGCACTTCGTTGTAAAATTTATCACGTCCTTTTGGTATTTTAAACAAGCTTCCAATAGTACTATTATCACTGCGAGGCACCATTCCAGTTACTAAAACTACCAAATCGGCTTCCACTTCAATTTCGCGTCCATTGGTCAGAATATCATTGATTTTCACAATGGTTTTCTTCCCTTCGGTAGTTACAGTTGGCAATCCATCTTCGTACGATTGCAAGTAAATATCGCCCTGACGGAGTGAGTCGGCATACAAAATTTCTTGTTTACCGTAGGTACGCAAACCTCTATTGAAATGGTAATTGTTGACACCTTCAAATTTGCCTTTAGCCGTAACCGCAGCATGAATGGTTGATGTACAGCAATTTCGCGAACAATAAGTATTTTCACCTTCGGTTTGGCGACTCCCTACGCAATAAATATAAGCAATATTTTTAATCTGTTTCCCGTTATAAACTAATTTGTCGAATTGTGTGTCAATCAATCGTTTAAATTGAGGCAAAGTAATTACATTTTCGGAAGTGGCATAGCCAAACTCGCCGTATTGCGGTATGTACGAATCGAAACCAGTTGCCATAAGTACCGAACCTACGGTAATTTCAACAACCTCTTCCTGTTCGGAGAAATCAACTGCTTTACAAACTTTTTCGCACTCACCACAACGAGTACAGTTTTTTATGTCGATAACAGGAATTTGCGGATATTCGCTCGGATAATTTTTGTAGATAGCTTTACGATTGCTCAATCTAAAATTAAAATCGTCGGGAACCACAATCGGGCAAACTTCAATAGCACGTTTTAAATCGTCGGGGTGGCAAGCCGCTGCTTTAATGTAGCGAGGTGTTTTGCGAATTTTCAACGATATATTCCCCACACTACCCTTATTTTCAATCACTTCGCAATTGGTCATAAGCGTAATATTTTCGTACTTAACAAGTTCGTTGTAAAGACGTTTAATCATATCTTTACCACTTTCGGTGGTGGTGGATAGGGAATCCCATTGCGCCACACGGCCACCCACAAAAGGTTCTTTTTCGATTAAAATCACGTCTGTATCTTTTTCGGCAAGCGAAATAGCTGCTTTTAAGCCTGCTACACCTGCCCCCACTACGGCTACTGCTTTTTTGGCTTTTATTTTGTTGGTTTCCAATGGCTGCGCATAACTCGATTTGGCTATTGCGGCTCTCACCAAGTGAATGGCTTTTTCGGTAGCACCCATTTTGTTATCGGAATGTGCCCACGAAGCCTGTTCGCGAATGTTGGCATGTACATAAGTATATTTATTCAAATCGCCACGCATGGTTACATTGCGAAACGTAAGCTGATGTAACTTTGGCGAACACGAAGCTACAATTACACCATCCAAATCATTTGCCTTAATATCTTCTACCATATCGCGCTGATTGGCATCGGAGCAAGCAAACATTGTTGTTTTGGCAATAAAAACAATATCTTCACCTTCAACAGATTGGCGAACTTTCTCAACATCTACGTAATCGGATATATTACCACCGCAATGACAAATATATACACCTATTTTTTTTGTTTTTTTTTCCATGACTGATTATTAATAATCTAAAGTAATAATTCTACCTTTTGTAAAATTAAAAAACTTGTCTTTTTGAGCAACCTGAACGCCTACCATCAAATCTTCGGGCTTATATCCAGCCACTTTCAAACATGTAGGACAGGCATATACACCCACTTTCATTTCGGCTAATTTGCGAATGTAAGTGTGCGCAGATTCGAAATCGGCATAATTCAAATCTTTAGCTCCCTTTACCAATAATTCTACGGCTTTAATATCCATATAAACCAATACAGCTTTGTCGTGCGACATCATTAACGCCATTTTGAGCGGCATCAATACTTTGTGTGGGTCATTATAACCTTCGGAAATATGAATAAATACACCGTCGCGAAGCGAATCAACAACGCAACACGAATCTACTTTGCCCATCGACGAATTCATATTCATCATGTTTGAATGGTCTTCTTGAGCTGGTTTTTGATTACACGAAATAATGGTAATCAAAATGACGATAAGAAATGAAATCTTTTTCATAAATATTTCTTTTTAGTTTAATAAATAGCTAATTGCTTCGGAGGAGGCAGCTCCTGCCGAAAGGATTGAATCTGGGATATCCATTGGCCCGGTAGCTGTACCAGCCACAAAAACGCCTTCGATGCTTGTTCGAGCCGGACTTGCTAATCCATCAGTTTGTCCTACAAATTGATAAGGATCGAGCGATAAGGTTTGATTTTCGAATAATTTTTCGATACCCGTATTTGGCAAAACGCCTGTTGAAAGAATCACCATATCGTGTTCTGCTTCTTGCAATTTGCCTTCGTTGATATCTTCGTAGCGTAAAATCAAATTTCCGCCTTCTTTTTCGGAAATGCGTCCTATTTTGCCTTTTACAAAGTTTACGCCCATGCCTTTGGCTTGTTGGTAAAACTCTTCGAACCCTTTACCAAACGAACGAATATTGATATAATATATGGTAACATCTGCCATTGGTAATGCGCCCATAAGTAGCTGAGCTTGCTTGATGGAATACATACAGCAAATTTGCGAACAAACGGGATTGCCAACCGAGGCATCGCGCGAACCTACGCACAACACGTAAGCTATTTTGTCGGGAACTTTGCCATCGCCAGGGCGCAAAATAGTGTTGAACGGACGTGTAGGCGCCAATTCGCGTTCCATTTGCATGGCGGTAATTACATTTTTATATTGTCCATAACCGTAACGAGGCATATTTTTAGCATCGAACAAATTAAATCCGGTAGCTACTACCACCGTCTTCACATGCAAATTCAGATATTCCGTTTCCTGTGTAAAATCAATACAATTGGTTGGGCAAGCTTTTTCGCAAGCACCACAAAGGGTGCAGTTGTCAATATCGATAGCAGCAGCTTTCGGGCTACAAATACTGAAGGGAATAAAGGCTGCTTTACGACCAACAAGTCCAAATTGATACTGGTCGCGTACGTTTACCGGACAAGCTTTTTCGCACAACTGGCAAGCCGTACAGTCTTCGACACGCACATAACGAGGATGTTTTGTTACGACAGCCGTAAATTCGTTGTCGCTAATTTTGTTTATATTGCTCACTTCGCTACCCGTAAAAATTGTGATATTTGGGTGGCGCGAAATTTCGGATACTTTGGGCGTGGTGATACAAGCAGCACAATCGAGCGTAGGAAACACTTTACTAAGCATAATCATTTTGCCCCCAACCGAAAGTTCTTTATCAACCAAAAGAACTTTAAAGCCTGTATTTGCCAAATTCAATGCCACTTCGCCACCAGCAATGCCAGCGCCAACAACCAAGGCATCGTAGGTAATGTTTTTAATTATTTTTTCCATTATGCAATTGGAGTTTTCAAAAGATATTCGTTGAACGTACGCATTTGTTTCACAAAAGATTCGCTACAAACGGAGCAGATAGCAGCCATGCGCAAACGGGCTGGCTCAATCCCTTTTTCCTTCATCAAGTTATGCGTTTTACCTACCAAATGTCCTGTTTTTTCGGTGCACGATTCACCAAAAACGCAGTCGCTACCATCGGCAGCAATAAATACGCCATCGAAGCCCTTTTCGTAAGCATAGAGTATCCAGCTTGGTTTTATGCCACTCGAGCATGGCACAGAGATGGTATAAACGGTGGGTGGATAGTGTAATTTGAGTAATCCTGCCATATCGATGGCGGGGTCGGAAATTTTTTCGGTGGAAAATACTAAGATTTTCGCAGTTTTTTTGTTAAGTTCTCCCATGATATTAGAACCCCTAACCCCTAAAGGGGAATTAGATTAGTTAGTTTTATAAAATAATAATTGAAGAAATAACCTACCCCTAAAAGAGAATTAATTCCCCTTTAGGGGTTAGGGGTCATTATTTTTTCTTCATATACACTTTGAAGTAGCCGTTTTCTTCTACCCAGCCCATGTATTCGTGACCTTGTTTGCCACACCATTTTGGAATGTCCTGTTTAGTACCTTCGTCCGACGAAAGTATTTCCATTACATCGCCTGCTTTGATAGTACCAATGGCTTTTTTAGCTTCCAAAAGTGGACCGGGACAAGCTGTTCCGCGTGCATCAACCGATTTTGCTACATCTACTGATTTTAATTCTTCTGTTGTCATAATGATAAGTTTTATTGCCCCCCCCAACCCCCTAAAGGGGGAGTAAAGAGCAAGGATTTGATTATTTTAAAATTGATATTTTTTATGTCGTATGCCTCAAACAATTCCCCCTTTAGGGGGTTAGGGGGCCGTTTTATATAAACAATTGTATCGAGCTTTCGCCGGCATCGGCTACAAAAGTAGCAGCACCACCAAAGCTTAAGTGAGGATAATCAATGAATTCTTCTTTTTTGAAGCCCATAAGGTTCATCGACATTTCGCAAATAACGATTTCGATGCCTAATTCACCGGCTTCTTTCAGCATGGTTTCCAACGACATAACGTTTTGTTTTTTCATCAAATAGCGAATCATCATGGGGCCCATGCCACCCATATTCATATTGGAGAGTTTTAATTTACCAGTGCCGTTAGGAAGCATTAATCCAAACATTTTAGAAATAATATCTTTGCCTGTGGCTGATTTTTTGGGGTCGCGAAGTGCCGAGAGTGACCAGAATGAAAAGAAAAGTTTCACTTGAGTATCCATAGCGGCAGCTCCAATTGAAATAACGAATGCAGCTAATATTTTATCCATATCGCCCGAAACCACAGCAATGGACAATTGATCTAAGCGTGAGCTTTCGAGCCGATTTACTTTGCCTTTCAATTCGTCGATTTGAGCCTGTAACTGTTCGATAGTTACTTCGGTTGATTTTTCCATATTGAATCTTATTTATTGATTAAAGAAATTATTCTGCAAATGTATTGCGGAAATTTTTATTTAATGAATAAACCGACGTGTAATTGCGTACATTATTTTGTGATATACATCACACGAAAAAATAATATTAGCAAAACGTTAACAAGCTCTTGTGTAATTTAAGCGGCGTAATTAATTTTGTGTGCGATAAAATTAATTGAAATTTTATATAAAAGCAAGATTGACAAGGTGGGCTTGCGCAAAATTTAGTTTAGAGTTATGTCAATAAATGCGTTTGACAAAAATAAATTCTAAACAAAATCTATTGAACATTTTTATAGCAAATAGATGTTGGATTTTATACAAGAATTAGAATAAAATATAGTTAGATGCTTTTATAACTACTATTTTCATCCAATAAAAAAAAACATTTTCGTAAATTTACCAATAATTATTTTTAAATCCGTAACAATTTCGAATTAAAAACACTTTAAAAAATCAATTTAAGCAGAAAAAACTGCTTAAAAATTTGTATCTTTGCAAACCATTTAAAGTTGTGATAACTTGAATTTTATTTACAAAAAAAAAGAAACCGAAATGGCTAAACGCTTCTTTATTTCGACACTATTGATTTTGCTCTTGTTGCCATTAATAATGTATTTAGCATGGCTACTTACACCCGAAACGAAACTGAATGTTTTAATTTTAGACAAAACAGTATTATCAACCAAAGTACAAGAGCATATTTCACTCTCGTGGATATTGAGCCACCAAAAATATGTACACTCCGACAGTGGTGCTTATAACCCAAAGCTACATTACAAAGGTTTTTTTCCCGACGATAAAGGCAATTATACCATCAAAGATTTTAACGATTACAATAGTGCCGAACTGGAGCAATTAGCTTCCAAAAACGACATGGTTTACTACACCGACTTGTACGGCATTTATTCTAACGAATGGATTGCGACTTATTATCCTGAACAAGTAAAAGACTCTCGCTTTATTTCGCAACGTTCGAAGCTCTACTATGGAGGTTTATCTCTTAAAGAGCTGGAGTTACTGCGCATCTTTAAAAAACAAAATAAACTCATTATCAACGAGTTCAATATCATTGCGCATCCTACGGCTTACAATATTAGGCGAGCCTACGAAAAAGAGTTTGATATGAAATGGAGCGGTTGGGTTGGTAGGTATTTCGATAGTTTGGATACTCTGACTAATATGGACATTCCACGCTGGCTAATTGACAACTACACCAACCAACATGCAGGCAAGTGGCCTTTTACAAAATCGGGAATTGCTTTTGTGCGCGAGGACGACAAAGTTGAAATTCTTGAAAATCAAACGCATTTGAATGTTGAAGTGCCATTTATTCACACTTCCGATGCGATTGCAAAAGAATATGATATTTCGAAAAAAATAAAATACCCGTTTTGGTTCGATATTATTTCGGTGAACGATTCGGTAAATAATGTGCTTTCGGAATATAAAGTGGATGCAAACACCCTTGGCGATTCACTATTAAAAGTTTGGAATATCCCTAAAAAATTCCCTGCACTCATTGGCAACAAGCGCGAATTGTACTTTTATTTGGCTGGCGACTTTTGCGATAATCCTATCGGGCTAAACAGTGCCAAATTTAAGGGCATTCAGTGGTTTGCTTTTGTTACTGCATCGAAAGAAAAAGCCGAACGTGTATCGTTTTTTTGGTACTATTACAGGCCATTGATGCAGACAATTTTAAAAGAGTACGAATTAAAAAAAACGTCTTGAAATGAAAAGAAAAATACTTTTACTTACAAGCGACAATGTATTTTATTTGCTACTAAAATCGCATATTGAATTATTGAGTCCGTACGTAGATTGCGAAAAAATAGCAAGTCATAGCAATTTGAATACTGAAATTGGTAATAAAGCATCTCTTATAATTGTAGATGGCAAAATGATAAACATCTCTCCTATTGGATTGATTTATAACATGCGATACAAAGATTTAATTACAACTCCGGTGTGGTTTTTTAGTGAGGTTACAACTCCGGCTTACAAAAACAAAGCCTTGGAAGTTGGTGCAAATAAAATTTTCGGGAAACCTTTCGATGCCCTTCAAATGGCACGCGAAGTGGTTATGTTTGTTTTATAAAAAAATAATATTATATGTTTTCTATTTCAAAATATAGTATCAGCGTTGTGTTGTTGTTTTTAATTACACAATTGTCCGCGCAAGTTAATGTTGACTCAATATTCAACAAGGCAATTCTTTTTTCGCGCAGCAACGAGTTTAACAAAGCCATTGCAGAAGCCAACAAAGCCTTGCAAGCCGACGAGAAAAGGGCTGATATTTATGTGTTTACAGCAAATGTATATTCGTGGAAAAGCAATAACGATTCGGCTTTATTGGTGCTAAATAATGCCCGAAAATTAAATTATCTAACCGATGAGTTTTACGATGCCGCTCTCAACATTTTGCTGCGTGCAAACAAAAACGACAGCTTACTTCAGGTCTGCGACGAAGCCGAAAAACAGGGATATAAAGATAGTAAAAACCTAATTTTAAAACGTTTAATTGCCTTCGAGAATAAAAAAGATTACGATAAAATATTAACTTTAGCAGGAAAAGACGAAAACAAAAAATTCGTGGAAGATGCTACCATAGCAGACATTATTAAACGAACAAAAGAAAAAAATTTGTACCAAAAAATTACAGTCGACTATGCTATCGACCTATTTCAAGAAGTACCTGCACATCATTATTTTGCTATGGCTTATACCACAAAAGTGAAAAGTGTGAGCACCACTTTTGGGTTAAACTACGCGAATAGATTTGGCAAAAACGACATGCAAATTGAATATACAGGCTACAAAACATTGGTTTCGGAAAACTATTGGTACTTAAACTACGGATATGCCTTTGGGGATGTGCTTTTTCCAAAACATAGAGCTGGCTTGGAGTACAATTTCAAACTTAGCAAGCATTGGGATGCCTCATTGGGCGGAAGGTATTTGTTTTATCCACTTACTGCTGATAAAAATATTTGGATTGTAACAGGTAATGTTGGGGTCAGTTTAAAGAATAGTTGGATTACACTACGCCCATTTTATGTGATACACAAAAGTGGCAAATCGCTCTCTTTTTCAACAAAATACAGGCTTTACGATGCAAATCCGGCTAACTTTTGGGGCGTTGAATTTGGTTTTGGCAACTCGCCCGACGACAGTTATACGGCATCGCAAGGCGCCTTTAATCAGCTTATGTCCTATCGCTTGAAAATGGAAAAAAATAGCACGCTAAGTGATAAATCAGAAATTTTCGTGGCTGCTGGTTTGGTTTTCGAAGAGTATTATGTAAGTGCTGCTATCGAAAAGCGGAATCGTTTTATTATCGATTTAGGATATCGTTTTAAATTTTAAAATTTAGATGCGTTTAATTCTCCTTTACATACGATTTTTTGCCAAACGGATACTACTTCTATTTTATCTGGCTATTTTTGTATATTTATTTTTTATGCTTCGCGAGCCAAATTTTGACTTTTATTTTTTACAAATTCCAAATACAACCTACGACTTTTTTTCGCAATGGACAACCTTTATTTATTCAATTCTGATTTTTATAATTTTTGGATTTTCAACCACTTTACTCGAAATAATATTTGCATTTGCGAACTCGAGCATTAAAATTGCCCGCGAAAAACGAAAAGTTGCCATTCATAAATTCATCAACGATACGGTATTCGAACATATTGTAAATACTAAGAATATAGATGATGACAAAGCATATATTCGGAAAATAAAACGTAAATTCAAAACCGATTATCCGCGAAGGATTTTTATTAACCGTTTGCGTCGAATTATGGTGCTTACTACTGGCGATGCACACGAACATTGTATTCAGATGTTTCAATTAATGAATGCCAATGTACTGATTTGGACGTATTTGCACTCTCCATTTCCTAAACACAAACTTTTTGCGCTTCAGGTTATTGGCGAATTTAAAGTTACAAAATTTGTACGAAGTGTAAAGAGATTGATAAATAAAAAAAATCCATTGATTGCCTCAGAATCAATGTATGCTTATTGTAGATTAAACCCCGAAACAGACTTTAGCTTTTTGATAAAAAGGAAAAAACCTATCAGTAAGCTCGATTTTTATAAACTTATTCAGATTGCTTCCGAATACCGAAATGTCGACTATGCAGGGTTAATAGCGAGTAATTCGCCAATGATTTCTGCTCTGGGAATTCGATTAGCCGGCAAACATGGTGTAGAAAGTGTGAAAAATTCTATTCTCAAAAAAATAGAACATCACCATGAAACTGTTTGCGATGAGGCTCAAAATTCATTTCTTTTACTATTGGAAAGTGAAGATGTAAATTTGATTTTCGAAAAATTTCAAATTTTTACTCAAAGAAATAAGTTACAAATACTCGACATGCTAAGCAATTTTGCTTCCACACCAAGAGTTATCAATTTTTATCATGAAATTATCGAAAAGTACAATTTTGAATTGAAGGTTGCCGCCATGAATATTTTGCTAACAAAAAATACGGTTGAAGTAATCAGATATCGAAACCACCACAATGAAATTGTAGCTAATGTGTATAAACAATTAATAGATTTCAATTTGTAAGCTTATGGAAAATGTTACATTAATTGATGTCGTAAATGTCCTTTTTTTCGTATATGGGGTTAGCATATTTGCTTCGTATATACTCACAGCACTGCTATCGGTAATGGAGCTCAATAAATATTTTACTCGCAACCACCGTTACGATTTTAATTCCATGCTCGCTTTTGAGTGCTTGCCTTCCATTTCGATAATTGCACCGGCTTATAACGAAGAAAAAACAATAATTCAAAACATAAGTGGGCTTTTAAACGTAAAATACCAGAATTTTGAAATTATTGTTGTAAACGATGGAAGCAAAGATGATAGTTTGAAAACAGTAATCGAACATTTCGATTTGGTAAAAACAAGTCAGTTTTACGATCCCGTAGTGCCAACCAAAAATGTGCGTGGTATTTATAAATCGCGCAACAAAGCCTTCAATCATTTAACAGTGGTGGACAAAGAAAATGGCGGCAAAGCAGATGCGCTAAATACAGGAGTAAACATATCGCAAAATGATTTATTCTTGGCTATGGATGTGGATTGTATTGTAGAACCTGATGCACTTTTGCGCATGGTGAAACCCTTTATCGAAGAGTCGAAAATTGTATGTATTGCTTCGGGGAGTGTAATTCGTGTGGCAAATTCGTGCGAAATAGTTGATGGTATTATTACTAAAGTAAATTTTCCAAAAAATATTTGGGCTAAATTTCAAGTGTTGGAGTATTTTAGAGCCTTCACATTAGGCCGTATGGCTTGGAGCAAAATCAATGGATTATTAATTATTTCGGGAGCATTTGGGCTTTTCGACCGCAGACGCGCATTAGCAGTAGGCGGCTACGACACTTCTACGGTAGGCGAAGACCTCGAAATTGTTGTACGTATGCGTCGTTATATGCACGAAGTGGAAAAGAAAAAATACAGAGTAGCATTTATTCCCGATCCGCTTTGCTGGACAGAAGTACCCGAATCGTATCGAATCCTATCGCGCCAACGCAATCGCTGGACGCGAGGAGCTATTGAAACGATTCGTACACATCGTAAACTAATGCTAAATCCTCGTTATGGACTTATAGGATTGGTCAGCTTTCCTTACTGGGTACTTTTTGAGTGGTTAGCGCCTGTCGTTCAGTTCGTTGGACTTGGATATGTTACATTTATAACTATTTTTGGACTTCTCAACGTGAACACATTTGTGATTATGATGTTATTTGTTATATCATTCTCTTTAATGTATTCGTTTTTTGGTATTTATTACGAAGCTTATACCTATAATAAATACAGAGGTATAAAATATCTGGCAAAGGCTTTTATGGTGGCATTGATAGAAACTTTTTTTTATCAACCACTCAATATGTATTTTTCGGTAACGGGTAATTTTGATGCGTTTTTTCGTAAAAAAAAGAAAAAAGGTTGGGGTGAAATGACTCGAAAAGGATTTGAGCAAACAACAACAACTTGATGGTTATTGGGTTATTGGGTTATTGGGTTATTAGGTTATTGGTAAAATTAATGGTATGAATTCGAATAATGATTTAGATTTTTTGCATTTTGGTATAAAATCAATCGATGCACAACATCAAAAGTTTTTGTTGTTGTTGAACGAACTTCGAATGTACAATCGGAATGGGGAGGATAATGAAACTGTTTGTGCTATTATAGACGAACTGAAAGCGTATACTCAATATCATTTCGACATGGAAAAACGCATTATGACTCGAAGCAAATTTCACGAATTGGAAGAGCATTTGAAACAACACGATTTATTTGTTCAAAAAATTGATGAGTTTAAATTAGCTTACAAATACCAAAGTGCTGCATTGAGTGACCAAATGCTCTCTTTTTTACAAAAATGGTTCTTGGTTCATATTCCCGAGTGGGATCAGAGATATGTCGATTTTATTAAAAGCAAAAAGGAAATTTTAACATGATTATTAAATACTTCAGAACTGTTTTTGTTTTATTTTTTTCGCTAATGGGAAGTACAACGCCTCTATTAGCCAAGGATTTAATTCCATTTGCGACAGATAGCAATCACATAACAATTTGGAATGGTACAACTTACGAACCATTTTTCATTAAGGGAACAAACCTTGGAGTAGCCAAACCAGGTACTTATCCGGGCGAAATGTTGGCTTCGGCCGAAGATTATCGACGATGGTTTACAGAAATTAAAGCTGCCGGATTCAACTGCATCCGCTTATATACATTGCATTTTCCGCACTTCTACGAAGAGCTTCGTACCTATAATTTGCAAAACCCACAACAACCACTTTTCTTTTTTCAAGGCGTGTGGCTCAACGAAGAGTTGGAGGGCTACAAGCAAGATATGTACCTGCTTACCGACACGTTTAAAGTGGAAATAGATGAAAATATTGATTGCGTACACGGAAACCGGAATATTGGATTTAGAAGAGGAAAAGCTTATGGGAAATACACGGCTGATGTTTCGAAATGGAACATGGGATACGTTATAGGACGCGAAATTTATCCCGACGAAGTGATTACAACCAACTTGAATCATCTTTCGGATAAATCATTCACCGGAAAAGCTTTTAGTATTGAAAACGCCTCTGCATCGGAAGTGTGGATTACCGAAAAACTAAATCATTTAGTTGAATATGAACGAGATAAATACAGCACTTCGCGACCTGTAAGTGCGTCATCATGGCCAACTTTAGATCCCATTTATCATGCTTACGAGCCTAACCGATTGGAAGATACAGTTCATGTTGATTTGTCGAAAATAAAAATTATCGATGCTCCTGCAGGTTTTTTCATTAGTTACCATGCATACCCCTATTATCCCGATTTTGTAGGTGCCGACCCCGGCTACAAAACTTATTCGGATAAATTTGGACCCAACAGTTATTTGGGTTATATCACTGATCTAAAGAGCCATTACAAAAATTTACCGTTGCTAATTGCCGAGTTTGGTGTTCCATCGAGTTGGGGCGTAGCGCATTACACTTCATCGGGCATGAATCATGGTGGATTCGACGAACTAAGTCAGGGTGATACAAATATGCGACTGCTGAGCAATATAAAAACGGCAAATTTGGCCGGCGGAATTCAGTTTGCTTGGATTGACGAGTGGTTCAAAAGCACCTGGATAACAGATCCGGTGGATTTTGGCGATAAAATTTTGTGGCATAATGTAACGGCTGCTGAGCAAAATTTTGGGCTGAAAAAATTTGTTGGAAAAACCGATTGGAAACTCCTCAAGGATTACGGCACAAAAGAAATTAAAACACTTTCGGCGAAAGCTAATTTTGATTTTTTAGAGCTTAAATTCGACTTAAAAAACAAAATGGATCTTTTGGGCGAATGCTGGATAGCCATAGACACTTATGATGCTTTGCTGGGCGAAACAAAACTTCCAAATGGCACCACACTACCTTCGGGTGCCGAATTTGTTTTGCACATAACGCAATATGCAGCCCGATTGTATGTAACGCAGGCTTATGATATGTTTGGATTGTGGCACAAGGAACTGATAACTGCACAAAAATTACAATCCACAGCCACCAACGGCGCACCCTGGAATATAGTACGTTGGAAAAATAATTCGGGCTACATGGATGTACAATTTATTGGCGAACTAAAACTCAATAAATCGTTTCAACCAGTATCTTCCAAAGACGCAGTTACAATTTTCGACAATAAAATTGAAATCCGAATTCCCTGGACTTTATTAAACATTGTTGACCCATCGAAACCTTGGGTTTTGCATGATAATAAAGTATTGCCTTACAACGAAATACGCAGCTCCGACGGAATTGCATTTACATTAAATTATAAAAACGAAACCTATACACACGACACACGCTTCAACTGGAATAGTTGGAATGCCATTTTCCCCGGAGATGTGGAAGAGCAAACGAAAACAGCCTATTGGGTAATGTACAATCAATTAACCGATTACAATACAAAAGCTACTGTTTTTCCCGATGAGTATACGCAAACCGATAGTATTGGAATTGTGTTGCGCGTTGATGCCAAAAATGGTGTTTTAATCAACGATTTCGACATGGATAGCAAACAATTGAGCGCTGTATTAACCGATGCACCCGCCAATGGTTTTATCGACTTGCAAGCCGATGGCTCATTTATTTACATTCCGCGCAAAGGTTTTGAGGGAACTGACCGATTCAAATATGCCATTTTTGATGAAAAAGACTTATCAGAAAGTACTACTGTTAGCATTAATGTAAAAAAACAAGCATCAACCTATTACACAGGAAATCCCGATTTATTTAAAATTTACCCAAATCCTGCCTTTGGTTCATTTAAAATTCAAGGCGATGTAGAAATTATTTCAATTAAACTATTAGATGCAAATGGTAGATTATTCAGAGAGGAATTTTTAAATTCTAAGTTCAAACAAATTGACATTTCGGAATTAAAAGCAGGAATATATTTTATAATTACAAATATTGGAGGGCAGTATTTCTCCGAAAGAATTATTGTTAAAAACGCATGAGAATTTCAACAATTATTGTCTTTACAATTATTATTTACAGCACTTTAATTAGTCAAAACAATAGCATTCATACTATTTATACATCTGCCGATGGTACTCAATCGTCGATGTTGTTTAAAAATAGTGGGGAGTTGTTTTACTTAAACGACAACGAAACTTATCGAATTCAGAAAGACGAAAACGGCTATTTAAATTCGAAATTAACTGTAAGTGGCGACTTCGATGGAGATGGTGTACAAGAATCAGCCTTATTTTACGATTACACTTATATCCCAAATGGTCAACCCAAATTTACAGGTTCAAAAATTGTTGTATATGGGCAATGCAATCAGTCAATTATCCCAACAGGAATTTGGTTTTCGAAATTAAAATCAGATTTAAGTTGGAATGATATTAGTTTCGCAACCGCAGGAGATTACAACAGTGATGGGAAATCTGACATTGCTCTTTTCTGGAATTCGCAAGCCAGTGAGAATCAGAAAATAATTGTTCTTTTTTCGAATGGAACAAGTTTCGACGAACCAAAAGAGCTTTTCAGTACAACCAGAGATATATTTAATTTTAATGCTTTAAAATACATTGTATCAGGCGATTTTTCGGGCGATAACAAATCGGACTTAGCTGTCTTTTATGATTATTTTGGCGACAGCCCTGATACAAATCAAAAAATATTTCTTTTCGAATCAAATGGTAACAGCTTTTCGTTATTAAATTCGGTATATTCTGCAACCAAATCAACATTCGATTTTGATGTATGCAAAGCAGCTCTATCAGGCGACTATAATGGAGATGGGAAAGAAGATATTGCTTGTTTGATAAACGATGAAAGTAATAATATACAGGCAATTGAAGTGTTCGAAAATCAAAATAAACTTAGCTTTAGCAAAAAAAACTACCTCCTACCCGACCGCAACGATTTTAATTTTACACACGTAAAACTTGCCGCATCGGGACTAATTAATGCCGACAACAAAACAGATATTGTGCTTTGCTACGACCATATAGGTTTTGGCTCACAAATTATGTTTGTGTACGAATCTACCGGGAATAGTTTTGCTCCATTCAAAAGTTATTTTGGTGCACCTAAATTAGCATTTTCGTTCGACAATGTAAATGCCTTGTTTGTAGGAAAATACGATGCCAAACCAAAAGTTATGCCAACTATATGGTACAACAACAAGCCGGCAGCAGTAACTTTTGGGTTCGACGACGGCATGGCAAACGCTTTGCGCTATGGAGCTAACGAACTGTACAGAAACCAGTTAAATGGAACTTTTTACATAATTTCAAATGTGCCATTTAACAACGAAGTGGATTATTGCAATTGGGACACCTTGCGCTATTACAAAAACAAAGGACACGAAATTGGTTCGCATACAGCTAATCATAAATTTTCGGGAAATTATTCGAGCGTAGATTCAATTATTATTTTAAATAATTTATTGCAAAAATCAAAGAACGATTTAGACACCCAACTTACCCAAAATACGCTTTCATTTTCCTATCCTTTTGGCAGTTTTAACTCGCAGACACCTACCGAAGTAGCCAAGCATTTTAAAACTGCACGCTCCAGTCAGGAAGGTTATAATCTACCAACTCCTTTTGATTTTCATGCTCTAAAATCGCAATACGTAGCAAGCACTACCAGCAACGAAAGTATAAAATCGTGGTTTGAGACTGCTCGAACTTACAATTATCATATTTCGCTCATGTATCATAATATTCAAAATGTAGATTTTGATAAAACAAATGATGAGTATTCGTTTGGCTTAAACGATTTAAGTCAGAACATTCAAGATGCAAAAAAAGCCGACCTTTGGATTGAAACTCAAGGAAATGTTTATAAATATACGAAGGAAAGAAATGCTGTGAAACTCATTAGTTATGAAGCTTTTGCAGATTCGTTGCACTTTGTAACCGATGATTTTTTAGATAATACAGAATTTAATCAACCCATTACGCTCCAAGTGGAAATTCCCGAATCGTGGACACAAGATTCTGTATACACAAATATAAACCACAATAAATCAGCTACTTTCACAGCCAATGGTCATAAATACTGTTTTGTAAATGCTATCCCAACTAATTCGAAAATATGCGTTTCGAAAACGAAAATCCCCAATCCAAATATTTTAATTCAAGTTAGAAAAGATAACTTATACAATTGTTTTCGCATCGACAACGAACATATTAAAATAGAAGCACTTACGGACAATCAAGATATAGTAAATATAAAAATTTTCAACCTATCAGGCATAGTTTTATACAAAAAAAATGTACTTTTGTCGCCATATTTCAAATTTGAGTTACCATACAGTCAGCAACTAAAACAAGTTGTTTTTTACGACAATTCAAATCGTATAGTTGCACACAAAGTATTATTTTAAAATTTAATCAAAAATCAGAACTTCGAAATTACAAACCCAAAACGAAAGCAGCTATGGCAGAACATAACGAATTAGGCGAATATGGCGAGGAACGTGCCCGCGATTTTTTGGTGGAACATGGCTATAAAATTCGCGAAACAAAATGGCGAACTGGCAGCCTCGAAGTGGATATTATTGCCGAAAAAGACGACACATTGGTTATTGTGGAAGTAAAAACTCGCTCGGGCGCTTTTGCCGATAATCCTGAGCAATACATTGACAACCGAAAAATTAAAAACATTGTGAATGCCACAGAGCGCTACATTATGCGCTATGACTGGAATGGCGACACGCGATTTGATGTGATTTCGGTGGTTGTTCACGGACAAAAATGCGAAATAGAACACATTGAAGATGCCTTTCTACCTCCAAGATAACAATTGATATTATTTTAATTTTCCAGCTTAAGGCAAACTCTAAAAGTTGCCCCATTATTTTCGTTGTTAGTAAACGAAATTTCGCCCCCGGCTGTTTCCACAATATTTTTTGTAATAGATAGCCCAAGACCCATGCCGGTAGATTTTGTTGTAAAATTCGGAATAAAAACTTTGTCGAGCATGTCGGCTGGTATGCCACTCCCATTGTCGGTAATGGTAATTACTACCTGCTTGTTTTCCGTTTTTAAGTTTACAAGAATATTGCCATTTCGATCTTTAGGAATGGCCTGAATAGCGTTTTTAAGTAGATTATTAAATACTTGCAGCATCTGCTCGGGGTCGGCAAGCACAAATACATTTTCAGTTAGTCCCGTGTACTGTATAGTTATATCTTCGTTGTTTGCACTGAAAAGTTGTGTATTCGAATAAAGCTTCGAAGCTATATCAACTCGTTCGAAACGAGCTTCGGGCATACGGGCAAAGTTGGAAAAAGTTCCTGCAATACGCGATAAATTGTCGATTTGTTCTACCAGGGTTTCAGTCGATTTTGCAAAATAATCATCAAATCGTTCATCGTTCATATTTTTGGTGCGTTGCAATTGCTGTAGCGTTAACTTCATAGGTGTAAGCGGATTATTAATCTCGTGGGCAATTTGTCGAGCCATAGTGCGCCAAGCCGATGCACGCTCGGTTTGAGCTAAAAGTTGAGCACTCTGTTCAAGCTTTTCGATAGTTTTGTTATACTGTTTTACCAACTGACCAATTTCATCGTTTTCGTTGTAATCAATTTTTTCGTTACGTTGCCCAAAACGCATTTTTTTCAACTTACTTTCAATCATCTCGAGCGGTGCCGAAAGCTGTTTTCCGATAATAAAACTTAGCAAAACCGACAACAAAGCTATAATCAAATAAATGTGTACAATGACAGCTAAAAACTCCTCAATCTCACTCCGAATCTCTTCGGTACTCACATACAGCGGAATAGCAATGTAGCCAATTTGCAAAAAGTCGCCATTGTACAAATCAGTATAACCCGTCAAAAAGCGCAGCTCGCCAATGTATTCTTCCTGATTCAACGTTGGAATATTACCAAAAAAAGGTTCGGGAGCAATTTGCTTTCCAATCAACTTTTTGTTGTATATCAATGGCTGCGAACTACCTGCCAATCTTCCATAATTATCATACACATTAATGTCGGTTTGGTAAATATACGAAAGTTCTTGAAGGTCGAAACTCAAACCCTGATTATTTACTGTCGAGATGTCTTCCGTCCAATAATATTTATCCTGAAGTGCATTTTGAATGTAGCTTTTCTTTTTGTTGATTTCGGCAATTTGCTGTTCCTTGTATTTTGAAGTTATAAACCTTACCGAAACATAAAAAATGCCCACAAAACTAACTAAAAGCAACAACACAAAAGCGAATTGGTATTTGGAGCTTAATCTTGAAAAAATTGCAGTTGTTTTGCGTTTCCGATAAACGAGCCAAACAAATACAAACCCAACAGCCAAGTTAAACAACAGAATATAAGCAAAATAGATAAGATAATTTACAAAATAATACTGATTCAATTCCGTAATAACAACAGCATTCTCTTTGTCGGGTTGATATACATAATACGTTTTTTGTGAGGCTGTAAACTTATAAAACAGATTTTCTCTTACGGGTAAAAACGTGCTTGTTTCCAAAAATTTATAGTTTTCGGAACTGTAAACAAGTGCGCCTTTATGATAGCGTGCTACAGCAATTTTCAATCGCGATTGTATGTCCGACTCCGATGAAATAAGAAATTTAGGGAAGCTATAACTTTTAAAATTTTTGCGTGGAGTAAGTGTCAAAAACAAAGTATACTCCTCACCATCAGGTGTAATCAACATAAAATCGCCCATATAACTAAGGTCGTAACGCAATGAAGTTAGCGCACAAAAACTTGTTTTCCCAACCGGAATACCGTTGTTGGCAAGTAAGTTTTTATTTTGTTCATACATTGGCGAATCTTGCCTTAGTACCGAAAGCTGAATGTTGTATTTATTCCAGTATCCACTCAGATAATTATCAGTCAAATAATCATTTATCTTATCTACCGAATCTACACTTTGTACAAGTTTGCTCAGCTGCGTGTCGTTCGTAATTTGGATATAAAGTTCGTCAAGCAAAATCTCAGTTACTTTGTCGTTTTCCAAATTCCCGTTTATCGAAATATTTTCTGCAAGTACTTTGTATTTACTTTCTGTTTTCTTTTTAGTGAGCATAGCCGTATTTTCGACCAGAAAAAGGGTAAAAAACAAAATCCACAATGAAGTTAATGCGTAATAATTTTTTTTCCTCTTTATAAAATAGGGGATATAAAACCCACCATACATAAAAAGCAGAAAAAGTAAAATTCGACTTGTATCTATGGAGTCGGTTATAAAAATAGTAAGAGCAAGAACCATTAAAATAATGAAATCTGCAAAAATCATAGTTCGAAGCCCTATTGCTTTAAGGCTGTAATTATGACTTTTGAAAAACATAAGAGCAAAAGCCACTCCCCAAATTACCATTAAAAAGTGCAGCCAAACCACACCTTTGTCCAAATCGTGAAGCGAAAGTATCTGAATGGGCATTCCCGAATGAAGAACTAATCCTTTGAGAATGTAAAAGATAAGAATAAAAAACGATGCAGCAACGAATTGCATCGCAAAAGATTTAAGCTTCTTACGATTTAAATTAATACTAACATGCAAAAAGAAAACATAGACAACAACTATTGTAAAAGCTGTAAGAATAGTAAGATGAATAATAGATGCCAATAGAAAGCCCGACGAATAATCGAATGCCGACGAAAGCACCTCATAGTAAAGCAAATGTGGAAATTTAAAATATAGACTAGCTAAAATAATACTTGATAATATAAGTAATGCTATCAAAAAACGACTAAAAGTCAGTGTTTTAATATTGAAAAAAGTCTTTATTCTTGCTAGTATTATCAATATACTTATGAGACATAAAAATTGAAAAACAAAACCAGCAATGCCATAATTTTGATTAAAAACACTTTGTGAGGGAACTTTGAACGAAAACAAATACTCGCCATAAGCATCGGCAAATGCCCACTTATCAGTTGCTTTACCGCTCTCAATATCTATACGTTTATCTATTTCGAAACCATTAGTATAATTATTAATTAACTGATTATTTACAATAGGATAGTTGTTTTTTATTCGAATAACACTAACTAAAACGCCCAATTTTGTTTTCGTAGAAATACTGATACAATGAGCATTAGATGAAACAAAGTATATCCATTTGTCATTATTCCTGATTGGAATATTGTTTATTTCGGTGTAATTATCCGACCAATAAACAAGTTCATTATTCTCGTTAAAAAAATAATAACTAATATCGCTTTTTTCAAATTTGTGGATGAAAATGGAATCGGTGGGTTGGCTATTTAACCTATTTCCTATTTGTTTCAGGTTCGTCTCGGCTTCAGTTTGTTTTTCGAACAATTGTTCGCGAAACAAATCCATATCCACAGGCCTATTTTCAGATTTATAATATAAAACTTCAAATACCATTCCCGCTAAAAAACTTAGCAGCAATGTAACAAGAATTGTATTTTTCGAAATTAAATACTTCATTAACCTTCCTTTATATACTTTACAAATCTTAAAAACCCTATAACTCTATAAACTTACTGATGATGATACGGTTCGCCACGTAAAATTGTAAATGCCCGATACAATTGCTCCACAAAAATGATACGCACCATTTGATGCGAAAAAGTCATTTTAGAGAGTGAAATCAGCCCGTTAGCCCTTTCGTAAACCCTTTGTGAGAAGCCGTACGGACCACCAACAACAAAAATCATGCGTTTTTGATTTCCCATAATTTTTTTCGATATAAAATCTGAAAATTCCACCGAGCCAAATTGCTTCCCTTTTTCGTCCAACAAAATAACTTCATCAGTCGGTTCAAGCATTTTCAGCAACAAATCAGCCTCCTTTTCCTTTTGCTCCGATTCACTGAGGTTTTTATTGTTTTTTAATTCTGGAATAGATATATAATCATAAGGTATATAATGTTTTAACCGCTCTTGATAATCACTCTGAAGTTCAATTAAATGCTTGTTTATCGTTTTTCCTATTGTTAAAAACACTATTTTCATGGCTAATATTTATTGTATATTTAGTTTGGTGTGTTATTTGCAGCTAAATAAAAAAGTAAAATAATTGGTGTAAGTCTGATATTTCTTGTATTTTTGTACTCGAATAATTGTAATCAAATACAAATATGCGATTTTTTAACGAGAATCAGAACTGAAAACCTATTTTTACACTAAATAATGGACTAAAAAAGAATAAATCATGAAAACAACTCAGTTTTTACTAATCAGTTTGTTTGTTTTTACATCATTTACTTTTGTAAATGCACAATCGAACGAAATATCATCTGAAATAATTTCGGCACTTAATGACGGAAATTCATCGGTAATAAATAGCAATCTCAGTGCCAATGTCGAACTTGTAATTGGGAACAAAAACGATGTTTTTAGCAAACAGCAAGCGTCCGGAATAATCAATGACTTTTTCAGAACAAACAAAGTAAGCTCGTTTCAGGTAATTCACAAAGGAAATAAAGATGCTGCCAGCTTTGCTATTGGTACCTTGAAAACCTCGGGAGGTAGCTTCCGCGTTTATGTTCTCACCCGCAAACAAGGGTCAACACCGTTAATTCAACAACTCAGAATAGAATCTTCAAATGACTGATAATTTCGAACAATTAATTAATTTGTGGTTTGCCGAAGATATTGGCGATGGCGACCATACCACACTTTCATGTATTCCGGCTACGGCTATTGGTAAATCGCAACTCATTGTAAAAGAAAATGGTGTGTTGGCTGGTGTCGAAGTTGCACGTAAAATTTTTAAAGCTTTCGACCCCGAGCTAAAAATATCAGAATTCATTGCTGATGGATCCGAAGTGAAAGTGGGTGATATCGCTTTTGTGGTGGAAGGACGAATTCAATCGCTATTGCAAACGGAGCGTTTAATGCTGAACGTTATGCAACGAATGAGCGGTGTAGCCACGCGTACCCGTCAGTATGTGAAAATGCTCGAAGGAACAAATACGCGTGTACTCGATACGCGCAAGACCACACCGGGACTACGTTTATTGGAAAAGGAAGCCGTTAAAATTGGTGGCGGAGTAAATCACCGAATTGGCTTATACGATATGATTTTGCTTAAAGATAATCATGTGGATTTTGCCGGTGGAATTGATAAGGCAATATTACGGGCACAGGATTATTTGAAAGAAAAGGGTAAAGATTTAAAAATTGAAATTGAAGTGCGCAGCTTCGACGAATTGGCGCAAGTAATGGCAATTGGTGGTATCGACCGTATAATGCTCGACAATTTCTCAGTCGAAAATACACGTAAAGCCGTCGAAATTATTGCCGGAAAATACGAAACAGAATCATCAGGAGGAATTACTTTCGAAACACTACGTCTGTACGCCGAATGCGGTGTCGATTATATTTCGGTGGGTGCATTAACACATTCGGTTAAAAGTCTGGATTTGAGTTTTAAAGCCATCTAAAATCGGGTTTCACCGTAGGGGTAACACGATTTTAGCTAAGTTTGCCCTGCAAGCGTTATTTGTGCTTCGCACGTTATTAATTGTTATTATTATAGACATTCAACTTTAGAACATCAACTTTAGACTTCTGTCTTTCCGTCGTCAGTTGTCCGTCGTCTGTCAACTTTTAAAATATGCTCATAAAATTATACGATGATAATCCGAATGTGGCTGAAATCCGACGGATTGCGGCTGTTGTTCGTAATGGAGGGGTAATTATTATTCCTACCGACACTGTATATGCTTTTGCCTGCGATATTTTCAACAATGCGGGAGTAGAGTTTATTGCAAAGATTAAGAATCACGATATGCGTCGGGCTAATCTTTCGTTTATTTGCCATGTGTTGAGCGAAGTAAGCGAATATGCTAAAATGGACGACGAAGCTTTTAAATTGATGAAACGCAACTTGCCCGGAGCATTTACTATCATTCTTCCCGGTAGCAGCCGACTTCCCAAACTTTTTAAAAACCG
>CAMDNO010000024.1 GCA_945902955.1 Porphyromonas cangingivalis | reverse complement strand
TCAACCATTAATTATTTCGAAAATAAACCAACAAAAGGCTGGAAAGGTCATAATAATGCCACGTATGCTGCTATGATTAAACATCTTGACGTATCTATTGGTAAAATAATGGACAAATTAAAAGAGAAAGGCATTGATAAAAATACCATCATCGTATTTATGTCCGATAATGGTGGAATTACTATCGGGAAAGGCGGCGATGACATACCTATCACGAACAATAGTCCATTGAATGGTCAAAAAGCGAATGTTTACGAAGGAGGCATTCGGGTGCCGCTGATAATTAGTTATAAAGGTCATGTAAATGGAAATAAATGGAGCAATATTCCGGTTGATTGTAACGATATTTTCCCAACACTTTTGGAATTAACCGGGCAGCCTAAAGCCACACATCAAATTGATGGACAAAGCATTGCCCGACTTTTAACAGACGTTAAAAACAAAAAGAAAAGTTACACGCGCGATACTTTTTTCTGGCATTACCCGCTCACTGTAATTTACAAAAACCCAGAAGATGGATTGCCATTTACGCCTCACTCAGCAGTTCGCAAGGGAGATTTTAAATTGATTTATGATTGGTACGGTCGGTTGCGACTTTTTAATATCCACAAAGATATTTCGGAAACAACCAATTTAGCAAAAAAAATGCCCGAAAAGACGAATGAGCTATTTGTGGAGTTAATCAACTATTTAGAAAAAAATGTAGAGAAAAAATACTGGCCTACACCCAATCCAGCTTATAACCCAGCAAAAGAGCTCCGGAAAGTGCCCTATATCGATTTGTATAAAGCATATAAAGAAGGAAAAAATACTGCAGAAATAGCAAACTAATGAAAATGAAACACACAAAATTATCGGAAATAAGAGTTGCTTTAATTGCAAGTTGCCTTGTTTTTGAAATTGCGATACAATCGTTAAATGCTCAAACAACCATTAATGCCATATTTGGTGGAAATACGCCTGTTACCAATATTTATGATACTGAAGCTTGGCCTGATGGAACTATTATACCGACATCGGTCGATAATAATATTTGGTCGACGGGATTTAAGCTTGGCGTATCAAAAACTCCCTATACCTTTTATGGTGGTGAATTTAATATTGCTCTCGGCGGAACTTTGTATATGGCTGCAGGCAGTACAAATTTATACCTTCAAAAATTGTCGCTCAATGGTGGAATACTTCAAAATCAGGCCGGCGTAAATGCTATTGTTGATTTACATGGCAACACTTTCACCTTGAATAGTGGCTCGCTTAAAACCTATGGTGGAGTAAATCCGATAACTATTCCTAAAAATCTTTTGATTCAAAACTGCAACCTGGTAGGAAGTGGCACCATATCCATTGCTCAAATTCAGCCCGGAGCTTATGAATGTAATGTGGAGTTTTTAAATACGGTAAATACCACCGGTTTTACAGGATTGTTTGAAATTACGCCAGGACTTTCGGGCACTGCACCGGGTGGTACGCTTAAACTTAACGAAAATGCGACAGGAACTTTTGGCGTTAGCGTTTTAGATGCTAATGAGGTGGATGGTGTAACTTCAAATAGCGCACCCGGATATTACAAAAGTGCTGTTCACGGAAAATTATTCTTTACGTCTGAAACAGGCACTGTAAAAATAAGTTCGCTCAAATTAGGCCGAACAGACATTGCAGCAGGTACTTATAGTTATGCCGATTTTGCAAATTATTCAGGCAAAAACCTTCAACCTTATTTGAATAGTGCAAGTACGGGTACAATTACAATAACCGGTGCTGTATATGCTCCAACCAATGTTATTGGAGGAGCATCGGTTTCATTTACCGATATACTAAATAATGCCGGAAACATTCAATTTTATACGGTTACTCCCTACGATGTTACGAATTCTACAAGTTTAACGCCCGTAAACGGAACTGTTTCTCCTATTTTGATTCCCGGATTAATTAAAAATCATACCTATACATTTACAGTTACAGCTAAAAATACCGTGGGTGTAACAAGCGCAGCAAGTATTGCTTCCGTTCCGGTTGAAATTACTGAACCCGGTGCGCCTATTATTGGTAAGGCATATACTTCCGGTTTAAATGGTACGGCATACATTGCTTTTAACGCACCATTATCAGATGGCAATGCGCCTATAACAAGTTACAAAGCAACTTCAAATCCAACCGGAGGTTCTGGAACTTTCACAGATAAAGCAGGAAGTGGAATAATTACGGTAACAGGATTAATTAACAACACGCCCTATACATTCACCGTTACGGCAACAAATGAATTCGGTACAAGTGTATCAAGCTCAGCTTCAAATGCAGTAACAGTTGATCCGACCACTTTTTCGGAACCAACCAAAATAATTGCCGTTTCGGACCCTACAACCGTATCGCATCAAATCACTTCGGGAAACTTTACGATGGGTATCAACAATTTAGGTGGTGGAGCTATCAGTCAGATTTTGTTGCCGGGAGTTGGCGATATTATGGGTGTTGAATCCAAAAGTTATGGTCGTATGGGGCAGGCAGCTATTCGCGATCGTTCGCATGGTGGAAAGTACAATCCTACACAAGCAGGTTTTTACGAGACGCTTGGTACGCCATGTACAGTTGAACAATTGCCCGGCAAACTTGTAGTTCCTTCACGCCCTGTGGCATTGTGGCACGGCGATAGTGGATACGATTTTACCCGTTGGGAGAATGTCGGGGCTGACCCTTACAGCGAAACAAGCTTTTTTGGTGGAGCTGCAAATGCTTCGGATCAGGATGAAATTGATGAGGAAAATCTGGCAGTAGATATTAATGGTAGTATTTATACAAAGCAGGAAGCTGAAGTTTACAGCGAGTGGGATTATTATGGAACGTACGAAGATTACTTGGGAAAGAACGGTATCACAACTCCCGCAATTCGTCATTATTTCGAATTCAGATTTGTGCGGGAACCCGGACATTGTATTAATCAATTCAGGGCTGGCACGCCTGTATGGACTCCAAATGCTGTAAGAGCAAACCTCTCAAATACAAATCCAACAGGCATTTTTGCCGGTACTGATAAGGATATGAATGCCATGGTTGTAGAATGGTCGCTTCGGCACGACAGAAGTAAATGGGCACCGCAATTTTCCTATTTTCGTACAATTGACAAAAATTGGGTGATAACAGCTGCTGATATTGATAATCTCGCATCAAATAACGATGGAACGGCTTTTATTATTGCCGACTCTGACAATCCGGCTTTAGGAAATGCATTGGGAATATATCGCCCGCAAACTGATATAAATCTGTTTCCGGTTATGGGCGTAAATGAAACTTCGGGTGCAATGGTTTATAAAGACAACCGTATTGTACTTGCTGCCGATAGTTTTCGCATTTACAAAGACATGCTCCGAATCCCTACAATGAGTAAATATGGGTATGTTGGAACGCTCTCGGGAATGATTAACCGTACACGATTAGAACCCAATGTGTATGAAACTTTCCGAAACGAATACATTATTTTTTATGGAACTCCAAACCAAATAAAGGCTGCTATTGCCGCTTACGATGCCGGCAGCCAAACAGCGGTAACGACAGCAGTTTCAGACAAGGCTAATGAATTTCAAATACGAGCTGACCAAACTTCAAAATCTTTGATAATCAAACTTAATGACTCAAAAAAAGCGATTATTAAAATTTATGACCCAATTGGCAGATTACTCTTTTCGGATATAAAAATGACGGATACATTCACTATTCGTAAAAATGAAATTCACTCCGAAGGATTTTTGCTAGTTGAAGTGAATGGAGTAACAAAGAAAATAATTCTTTAAGAATGAAATGTATAAATATTGAAAAATAATATCAATGGTATTTTGAACTAAAAAATCTCTGAAAAATCGAAAAAAATATAATACAATGAAAAAAATCAAATTACTTCTTTTTACTTTGCTGCTAAGCATTGCAGCTATGGCTACCGTATGGGATGGCTCAACAGCCACTAGTTTTGGAACCCAACTTGCTAATGCAGGCGAGAGTGAAGCCAACCCAATAATTATCACTACACCCGAACAGTGGATGTATGCTGCTAATTTAGGACCAACAGATGCCAATCGTGCAAAGAAATTTGCCTTGGGCGATAATTTAGATTTCAATAATCTGACCGGAGCTAAAAGTTTTGGACCCTTAATTGCCGGGGCCGTTTTCGATGGGAAAGGATTTGTAGTTTCAAATTTTATACTCAATAGTACATCAGCTGCACAAGGATTATTTACAGCTGTGACATCAGCCACCATTAAAAACCTTGGACTTACCGGTGCTGGCAGTATTGTTGGATTAACAAATTCAGCAGGTATTGTTTGCATAGCTACCACTTCAACCATTAGTAATTGCTACAATACCATTCCAATTTCGGGTGATATTATTTCTACACAAAGTGGAAATACCAAAGCATTCAACATTGCAGGTATTGCGGGTACTTGTAATGGCTGTACTATTCAAGATTGTTACAATTCGGGTACTATCACTGGAGCTGGTAGAGTTTCAGGGATAGTTGGAGCTACTGCTACTGCTAGCACAACAATATCACGTAGTTACAATTTAGGTGCTATTAATGGTGTATATCTATCTACAACCACAGGAACTAATTATGGGGATACTGGTGGGATTCTCGGCTATTGTGGAATAGTTGGATGTTCTGTAGAAAGTTGCTATAATGCAGGAAATGTGAATGTTGTTGTAGGTGGTACTACTGGCAACTCCTATGTGGGCGGTATCGTAGGTAGTGGTATTGCTTCTGGCGTTAGTATTACTAATTGTTTTAATTCAGGAGCAGTTACTTTAGCCGAATCTACTAATTATCCTAATGCAGCTGCTGTTGGTGGAATTATAGGATCAGTAGCTGCTGCTATAACCAATTGTTTCAATACAGGAAGTGTAACCAATTCAAAGTCACCTACAAACAATGGTGTTGGAGGTATAGTTGGTATTACAACATCTAAAAACCTTCCTGTAAACTGTTTTACATTAACTGGTACAGATTACAACGACTTAACAGCGACTATAGCCCGTGTAAAAACAGCTACTGAATTACAAGCCGCTAGTTTTGTTACTACCATCAACAACAATCAAAGTCCGGCTAAATGGAAAGCCGATTTTGGATCACCTATCAATGGCGGCTTCCCAATATTTGTATATATGACTTCTATGATACCCAATCCACCTACGGCAATTGTGGCTACTGTGGATAATACGCAAACTTCCATTACATTCACTGCGCCTGTTGGATATACTGTGTTAGATTATACGGCTACGGCTTATAACAATGGAGAGCTTGTAACTTCGGTAACCGGTACAAGTAGTCCGTTAATTTTTACGGGTTTATCCAATTCAATAAACTATGCCTATTATGTATCGGCACGAACAAGCGCCGGTAGTAGTTCGCCGGCATTGGCTACAGTTAAAGGTTTAGTGGTTATAAAACTGACTACACCCACCCTACTATCGTCATCGAGCATAACAGCAACCGGATTTACTGTTAATTGGAGTGCTGTACCAAATGCAGTTGGTTATAGGGTGAATATTTATTTAAATGATAATTTACTGAAAACCGTTACTATTAATGATAAATCAACTACAAGTTATACTTTCAACGCAACTTCAGTTGGATATAGCTACACCTATAAAGTAATTGCATTGGGAGATGGTATTCGATATTCGGACTCCGACGCATCGGCTACTTCCAGTCCTCTAAAAACCGTTGGAAATCAGGTTGTTCTTCCAAGAATTCTGAATAGCAATATGGTGCTACAACAAGATATGAAGGCAGCATTATGGGGTTGGGGCACACCAAACGACAATATAACCATCACAGCTAGTTGGGGAGCAACTGCTAATGCAACGGTAGATGCCGATGGAAATTGGTCGACAAAAATTCAAACTCCAAAAGCCATCGCAGGGCAAGCACCAGCTTATACCCTTACGTTTGTCGGTGCAAACAATACAGTTGAGCTTACTAATATTTTAATTGGCGATGTGTGGCTTTGTTCAGGTCAATCGAACATGCTTGTTAGTTTAGCAGCATCTACCAATGGGGCAGCTGAAGTGGCAACAGCTAACTATCCTACGCTGCGGTATATATCGGCGGGCGATGATACAGCTTCAGACCCCAATATACAAAACAATTCGGTTTCAGGTACTTGGAATACATGCTCTCCTGCAACAGCAGGTAGTTTTGGTGCAGTAGCCTATTACTTTGGTCGTGAATTGGTTACCGACGCCAATATTAATATACCTATAGGTCTTATCCGTTCAGCAGTGGGTGGTTCAAAATGCGAATCGTGGATTCGTAATGAAACCCTAGTAGCCGACGCATTATTAAAATCAACTTATGTAGATCCATACGTGGCAAACCCAAATTCCTACCTGACAAACCAACAAAAACCAAGCTGGTGTTACAACGGATTAATTGCACCAATTATCAATATGAGTGTAAAAGGGGCATTGTGGTATCAGGGCGAGGGAAATGCAACACAGTATGCAAGCTATAAACAGTTGTGGGGTACACTTATTCAAGACTGGCGCTCGCTGTGTGGTGTAGGCGATTTTCCGTTCTACTATGTGCAATTGCCCAATTATACAACTACAGAACCTTGGGCAAATATGCGTGAAGCACAAACCACCTTACTTACCCTAAATAATGTAGGAATGGCTGTAAGCTTGGATGTGGGTGACAATACAAATATACATCCAATCAATAAATATCCGGTAGGAAAACGCCTTTCGTTGTGGGCAAAAGCAAAAACTTACGGGCAAAACATTGTCTATTCCGGTCCTGTTTATAAGTCTTATGCCGTAGTCAACAATACAATTATTATCAGTTTTTTACCCAGCACAATAGGCGGTGGACTCATTTCGAGCGATGGCAATGCATTGAGAGGTTTTCAAATTGCCGGAGCTAACAATGTTTTATACGATGCAACGGCTACTATCAGTGGGAATACCATAATTGTTTCTTCGCCCAATGTAACTGTACCAACAAAAGTATGGTATGCATTTTCGAATACACCAGCTGTAAACTTAACAAATGCCGAAGGTTTACCAGCTTGTCCTTTCCGCACAGAAGTATGGGATGCCAATATTGGAAGTGTGTTAACACAAATTCCTGCAGTCATTAACAAACCCACTTTCTTTAAAGTACAGGGAAGTACAATTACAAGTCCTGAAATTGGAACCATACAAATATTTGATTTGCAGGGTAAAAGATTATTTGCTGACAAAGAAGTAGGTGTTTTAAAAACAAACCTGAAAAAAGGAATTTATATTGCTTGTTTTACGAATAAAAGCGGAAATTCATTTTCGGAAAAATTGATTATTTGTAAAGAATAAAACAAAAATTTAATATCATGCGAAAATTTTTTTTACTACTAATTATTGTAATTGCAGCAACTTTGTTCAAGGTGCTTGCCGAAAAAATTAACATTCCGGGCTTAGTACTCCCCAAGTTAATTATTACCGAAGTTCGCCCCGACACAGAATCACAGGCTTATGTTGAGATAACCAACATGGGAGATACTGCTATTAACTTGGAGCCATTCACGCTTCATTCAGTGTATTACAATACCCGCTGTTTGGAGTATTCCGATAGTGCAATTACTTTCAATCGCGCCAATCTGGCGGTCGACGAAACTATAGGTAAAGTATATCTGAAAGGTATCATTCAACCCGGCCAATCCTATGTGGTTGCAACGGTTTACGATGCCGATAACAGTCGCAATTCAGGCATTCCGGCACACAATATTGCCTTGGCACTAAAAGGAAATCAGTTTGTACACAAAGCCGAAGCAGCAAATTTGTACGGCTGGATAAACAAACCCGAATGGCAATGCTACGGAAAAGATTCTGTATCGGCCAACAAGCAGCTTTTGCGTGCCGAAAGTACAGCAGGTTATTTGCTTCAATGGAAGTATACCAAAACTAATGGCACAAAAGACTCGACTTATATTGATCAATTTAACCATTTTTGGTATCCAAATGATAATACTGCATCCGGGCAGATAGCTCAAATTAAATCAAACTTTATTTTCCCTATTTCAGGTGTTGTTGATGCAATGACAAAAAGTGTGATGGTGCGCAAGTCGAACATCAACAAGGGAAATCTGAATTGGAATCAATCGCGTGGTGTCGATGCTGCTACTTCGGAGTGGTTGGTACTTCCAAAAAATTCATCCAAAGAAATGGTATTTACAACCGTAGGTACTCACGGTAGTGCAGCATTGAATTACACTTCAAAGAATCCATCCATGATTGTGGTTGATAATGGAGCTAAAACCATATCTGTACCCTGGCAAATGGTTCGTGGCGACTCCTTAGCTCGCTATTTTAATCTGGGACAAGGCATGTCGTGGGAGTACAAACAAAATGCCGTTTTTGCCGATTCAGCATCATACACAGCCTGTACAGGAGATATGTTCTCGTTCTATGCAGTTGGCACCGAACTTCAACAAGCCGATTTTACATTGCAGGTTCGCGAACCCGCTTCTGATGTAGCAGTTGTATTCCCCAAACGTCGTTTATTGCAGTCTATGAAAATCGGAACAGACTCCATTACAAATTTACCCGACACTACCTACACCAATTATTGGTCAAGTAGTTTTGCGTATGGCTTATCTTCCAGTTTGGAAACAGACTCTATCATAAATGTATCTTTTGCAACTCGTACCGATAGTTTGTTAAAGTATTTTGACAAACCTGAAAAAGCAAAATGGGAATTTGTATTTGTAGATGGACAAAAAAGAATTGACCTAAAATTCGGTGATAAATTGCGTGTAACTTCCGAAAACGGATTAAAGGTAAAAGATTACTTTATTGCCGTAAGCGATTACGTAAAAGGCAATAGTGCACAACTTAACTCAGTAACATGGCCCGATGTTGACCCAACCCGCTATCCAAAGTGGAATTCGAGCGACTCATTACCCGAATTTACACCGTTAAAAACCGAATATTCTGTTGAACTGGCTTACGACGAAACAAAAATTCCGGCATTGCAGTTCAAAACACAGGACGCAAGAGCAAAAATAACGGTTAAAAACGCAACAAACCTCAATGGAAGTATTGATCAGCGAACCACATCGGTAACAGTAACTTCCGAAAGCGACACCATTTCGTTAACCTACAATTTTATGTTTAAAAAGCTCGGAACACCTGTACAACCATACATTGCAGAGCCGTTTATTTCCGAAATGATTTGGGGAATAAGTACAACGGGATATGCTCTTGAAATATACAATCCGGGTACTGAGGATTTGGATTTAAGTCGGTATATGTATGTGGCTGGTGGACCAACTCAAACATGGCAACAAGCTGTAAAAACATGTGCTTCGAACTCAAATTACTCAACTTCGAGTGGTATCAGAATTTACCAAACACATTATGTACCATCAAAACGCTGGGCAGCCGATGGCAGTCAGGCAGCTTGGTCGGCTGTACCTACTCCCGATAAACCGTATATTGGCAAAGGATTTTTGAAAGATGATAACCAAACCGACCCTTGGGTAAAAGCAAACGATGTTTGGGTAATGAGCGCTGCTCTGCGAAATGTTGAGACACACAACAAGATATTGGCTGAATCTGATTTTATTTTCAGAGGATATACTGCGGAAACATTAAAAGTATGGTCTGATTTACCAATGTCACTTTATCATGAGGAAACTGTTATCTGGAATATTCCGCATCACAATATGTGGTTATTGAAGGTGTTGAACGATTCAATTCTGGATGGTATAAAGGATGTACGCGATCCGTCTGCTTACCAGCTTATCGACCGTTTCGAACTTATTGGCGATTCGCTTGCAGGAAGGTATCTTCCAACTCAAGAGAATTTCTATACATTGCTTCGAAAACCAACTGTTACCAAAGGTAATCTGGAACGTATCGGTGGTGGGAATGAAACAGCTGAAACGTCGGAGTGGATCGTGAAACGTACAACTGACATAGGTTGGGATGGTACCAAGGGAGTTTCGAACATAGGTGTTCATATTATGAATAAGGTTACAAACGACTTGTCGACAGTAACTTCTGTGAAGTTAAAAGTAGCTACAGGATATACGGGTGATAATCTGACAATTACCGGTAATATAAGTAATTATTCACCTACATCAGTAGCATTGGTATTGGACAAAGCAGACGCATCGCAAACCTTTGTTTTCAAACGGGGAACAACCGTGCTTACCGAAAGTGAAGCGTTAGCTGAAAATGATGTTTTGGAAGTAACATCGGGTGATGGAAAAAATGTAACAATTTACAAATTAGTAAATTCACCATTAGACAACAACACCTCTTTGATGGCAAAAGCAGGTTCAGGTTTAACCGTTACCGGCAATAAAGTAACCGGAGTGACTCCAATAATGACACTTAAAGAGGCAGTTGACAAACTCGAAGTAAGTCCTAAATCGCTGCTGTATGTGTACAACGCAAGCGGAGCATTACAGTCATTCAAAGTTCATAATCTGGATACATTGGTACTTGATGTATTGGTTAACGAAAGCCAGATACTTGAAGTAGTCGCCGAAAATAGTGACAAAGCAACTTACACTTTCGACTTCGCACTTCCAAGCAACGAAGCTATCCTATTGTCGAATGTATTGCAAATTGACCAGACAAAGAAATTGATTGTAAATACACCTTTCAGTATTACCAGTGCAAGTTTACTCTCATTGGTTTATGCAAACAAAGGAGCAACTATTAAAGTGTTGGATAAAGCCGGTTTTGAACGACCAATGGGCTATGTAAATATTGATGATGTAATAGAAGTTACAGCTGCCGATGGAACAACAAAGGTAACTTACAAACTTGCCGAAGATGTATTCAGTGGTTTAATACGAAATACGGTTAATCCTGCTTCAAAAGTTGAGATATTCCCGAATCCGGTATCGAACATTCTTAACATTACTGGTATTGATTTAGTTTCAGTAAAAGTATTTACATTAACCGGTATGAATGTTATTTCTACAGAAACATTATATGGTAACAAACTTAATGTAAGCGATTTATCAAATGGCATTTATCTTATCGAAATGAAGGATACAGAAGGTAAAACTGTAGTAGATAAGTTTCTTAAGAAGTAAACTTCAGCTTTCAGACTTTACATTGCATTAATAATCAGAGGTCAGAGCAAAAAAAATGCTCTGACCTCTTTGTATGTCGGGCATGGTATTATGCTCACAGGATGTGAGTTCCTGTATGTGCCGAGATGATAGGTAACATTAAAGAGCCATTCAGAAAGTTGTAAAGTCGTAAACGGAGCAACCCCAAGCTTCTACGCAACAAACCAGCAAAAACCAAGTTGGAGTTACAACGGATTGATTGCACCAATTATTAATATGTAAAAACATGCTTTACTACTTCTTTTTGAGCATTTAAAAAATCAGACGGGTACTATACCAAAAACTATGTTTTTAAACATGCTTTTTGGAATAGTACTTTTTTTGATTAGGTACGTGTAACCAAATGCTGATATAGCATAAAATCACATCTGAATTTCAATTTATTAATGCTTTAAAATTATATTACGTATGAAAAGAAAAATTTTCTCATTATCACTCACCTTATTGTTAGGTCTGTTTTCGTGGAATGCTACGGCACAGGTAACTGTGACAGGGTCTGCATCTCAAGATCTAACTTATGGTACATTAGGTGCTGCAATTGCAGCAATTGGAACAAGTCAGTTGGGTCGGACTATTGAAATTGCAATAAGCGCTTCAACATCAGAAACAGCATCGGTTGCTATTGGAGCAGGTACCTGGACATCATTAACTATTTACCCCTCAACGGATGCTGATGTGACTATTTCGGGATCAGTTGCTACCGGAAGTTTAATTGCTTTAACCGGCGCAAATAATGTAACTATTGACGGGCGGTATAATAAAACAGGAACTAGTCGTTTAATATTTAACAATACGAATGCAGGTTCTTCGACTATTAGTTTTAAGACAAACGCTCAAAGCAATACCGTTAAATATTGTACAATAAAAGGTGGACAATCAACTGCGCTTGGTATTGTTTCGTTTGCAGCAGATGGGACAATAGCTAATGGGAATGGATTAAATACAATTGACCACAATACTATTACTAACAATGGGGGTACGGTTCTCTACGGAGTTTATGCAATAGGTGGTTCAGCTACTAATGCTAATGTGGGCAATCATATTACCAACAATGAGTTTAAGAATTTATTTGCAGCAGGTGTTGCTACACAGCAGATACTAATACAAGGAGGAGCATCAGCAGTTCAAAATGACAATTATACTATTTCGGACAATAGTTTCTATCAGGCTTCTTACACATCAACAGGTGGTGGTCTAAGACAAATGATTGCTATCAGTGGTACAGTTACTGGTGGTCATACCATCTCAGGTAACTTTATTGGAGGTTCATCGGCAGGTTGCAACGGAATGTTTTATAAATATTCATCAGCCGCAAATTTCACTGCTATCTTAGCAACAGTGTCTGCAGGATATACAACCAGCATTCAAGGTAATAAAATTCAGAATATATCCTGGCAAAATGGTGCAACCGGGAATTTTATCGGTATTTCAGTCTCTGGAGCTGGTAATGCCAATATTGGAACAGTTACAGGAAATTCATTTGGTGACAATACAACTACAGGGTCAATTGTTTATTCAAGTACTGCCGCTGTTGGAGCTTTTACTGGGATTAATATTAGCGCTACCGGAACTGTTGATTGCCAAAATAACATGATAGGCTCTATGAAAGCATACAGTACTGCAAGTGGTAATGCTACTACAGTCATAGGTATTACCAAAACGGGTGCAGGTACATGTACTATAAGCAATAACATCATCGGTAGTACCTCCATGGCTAATAGCATCTATGCTTACTATTTAAATGGTATTACAGAATCTGCAGTAGCCGCTGCTCAAAATGTATTCGTTATTCAATTTTTAGGTACTGGAACTGGCACCATCGAAAATAACACCGTAGCCAACATCACAAACAGTACAACAACTGGTTCTCTTCATGGTATTTATGCCGGTTCAGTAACCAGCACTGTTACTATAAATGGCAATTTAATCCACTCTCTTGGAATTACCGGATATACAGGCACCGGAGCAGTGAATGGCATATTAACTCTTGGAGGAGTCTCTTCAACAAATACTGCTACTGTGACAAATAATATTATAAAATTAGGCGATACTAATGCTTATGTACTTAATGGTATTAATGATGCTGCCAATTCGGCAAACACAAGTATTTATCATAACACGGTATATATAACCGGAGCTCCTACATCAGGTACATTTAGATCTGCATGTCTTTGGAGTGGCGGTACTGCCAATACAAGAAACTATCGAAATAATGTATTAGTAAATACCCGTTCGAACGATGGAGGTGGAGCTACTGGTAAGCATTATGCACTGTTTGTAAATACGAAACCTGCTGGTGGTTCACTTACAGTTGACTATAATGATTATATTTCGAGCGGTGCTTCAGGTGCAGTGTTGGGTTACTATGCTGGAGACGTAGCTTCTTTGCCCATTGTAACACAAACTACACCTACCGCCTATGCAGCAGGTTTAGATGCAAATAGTATAAATGAAAATCCATCATTTGCCAATGCAGGTGGAACCACTGCCGAGAGTTATGTCCCATCATACTTGTCACTCACAGGTGTGAATTTATCCTCTACTGTTCCTTATGATTATTATGCTTTTAGTCGTAGCATTACCCCAACTATGGGCGCGTTTGATTATGTTGCGATTTGGAATGGAAGTGCTTGGAGTACAATATCACCCACTACAAATTACAATGCAAGAATTGATGGCAACTTTACGGGAGCAGGATTTGATGCTCGCAACTTAGTATTAAGTGCCGGCAAACAACTCAGTATTACTTCGGGGACATTAGCTGTTGCAAATAACTTTTCAATACTAAGTGATGCTGTAAATGGCACAGGTACATTTACCAATACAGGTATTTTAACTGTTGGAGGGACAACTACTGTTCAACAATATCTTGCTACTACACGCAACTGGTATATGAGTTCACCGGTATCGGGTGCAATAGCTCCGGCAGGTTATACCTATTATCAGCGCGACGAAGCATATAATTCAGGAGCAGGAAGTTGGACATCAAAACCTTTTGTTGCCGATAGTCTTTTTTTACGAGGTCATGGTTATATAGCTTTACCTACTACTGCAGGTTCAACAATTTCATTCACCGGAACGCTGAATACAGGCAATGTTCCAATTTACCTAACAAAATCGGGTACAGGCTTTAACCTGATTGGAAATCCATATCCTAGTCATTTGAGTTGGACCAACACTTTTGTAAATGCAAATTCAGCTCTTATTGAATCGAGCATTTATGTTCGTACCAATACCGGTGGCACATCAAACAATACAGGTACATGGTCATTTCAGACCTACAATGCTTCAACGGGAGAAGCCGTGCCAACTCATTCTTTACTTTCAGGTGGTATAATTCCACCCATGCAAGCATTTTGGATAAAAGCCAAAGCTACCGGAACGTTAACAATGGATGCTAATTTAACAAAATCGCATCAAGCAGCTAATCCATTAAAAGCTCCTGCGGTTAAAAATACAGATCGTCAGCGGGTTCGATTGGAAGTATCGAATGGAACACGTACAGATGAGACCTTATTATTCTTTGATGAAAATGCCGAAAATGGCTACGACCGTTACGATTCGCCAAAATTCGAAGAAGCAAATTCAGAAGTTCAAATTTACACAAGTGTTGGAAATGAAAAATTAATTATGAACGGGTTGAAAACTATGCCATTAAATCAGGAAATTTCTTTAGGGTTTGTGCCTGGAAGTGCCTTAGCATTTAGTATTAAAGCCAATGAGACTTCAAATTTGCCTTCGGATGTTCGGGTGATTTTAAAGGATAATGCGAATAATGGAATGGAAACAGACCTTACTGATGGCATTACATCATATAGTTTTAATGCAGCAGAAAATACTACCAATCGTTTCAGCCTCATTTTCCGTGCACCAGACGTTGCCACAGACATTGATAATGGAGCTAAAATCAATGCTCAAGTATTTGTAAATGCAGCCAATCAAATAACGATTATTGCACCTGAAAAAAGCAATTATAAGATTTACAATGCTGTAGGACAGTTAATGGAAAACGGTACAGTAAACTCAAAACTGCAAACTGCAAACTGCAAACTGCAAACTGGTATTTATGTGGTAAAAGTGAATAATCAGTCAAAAAGAGTAATTATTAAATAATGTGGTGATGTGATGATACGTTGATGTGATGATAAAAAAAGAACATGAAACGCGAAAAAAATTAAGTATAATGGAAGCAAAAAAAACATATACAGCTCCACAAGTTGAGCTCATTTTGATTGATAACGAAATAGCATTGGCGTTGGAATCAGCTCCGCCTGCGGGTCCAAGTGAAGGAGCACTACTATCACCTGAATTTATGCACAATGATCCATATCGAAATAATATAGGATAAGTTTTTAATTGAGTGTTTAAAGGAAAGAATGTCTGAAATTTTTTTAAATTTTTGGGCATTCTTTTCTGCTTTTTGGAGGTGACATATATTTTTATTTCGCAATTTTTACCCCAATAATGCACGATAATAGCCAACTAATTGTATCTGCTTATCGTATTTTTGTGCTATTATTAAAATTAATTTTCTACTTATAATTCTCACATAATGAAACAGTCATACATTGGTTTACTGCTATTTTTGTTTTTTGGGATGCACACCCTCGAAGCAAAAGACACAAAATTTCAAAGCTCTTACCAGCTTATCGAACGAATCCTACCCGGAAAATCGAACCAATTTAGTATTAAGAACTTAAAAAGGAAAGACAAAAAGGAAGCCTTTGAATTAAGTGGCAAAAAGGGTAAAATTGTAATTAAAGGAACCAACGAACTTGCTATTGCCAAAGGATTTAATTATTATCTGAATAATTATTGCCAAATTCGTGTTTCGTGGTACAAAGATGATGCCTATAGCATTCCTGCTGTTTTGCCCATGATGAACAAAACCATACTACTCGAATCGCGGTTCGAAAAGCGGTTTTTTCTGAATTATTGTACGTTTGGCTACACCATGCTGTGGTGGCAATGGAACGATTGGGAGCGCTTTATCGACTGGATGGCACTCAATGGTATCAATATACCTTTGGCTATTACCGGACAGGAAGCTATATGGCTCGAAGTATGGAAAGAATTTGGCATGACCGAAGAGCAGATACGGGCTTATTTTACCGGTCCGGCTCACCTTCCATGGCATCGTATGGGTAACCTCGATGGATTTTTAGGACCTTTGCCGCAGGATTATATTACGCATCAACTGGAACTGCAGAAACAGATTTTGAAGCGCGAAAGGTCTTTTGGTATGACACCCGTGCTCCCCGCCTTTGCAGGACATGTGCCTAAGGCTATCAAAGAAAAATATCCAAATGCAAAAATCTCGTCCTTGGGTTCGTATGGAACCGGTAAAGAATATGATGCATTTTTTCTTGACCCAATGGATTCGCTTTTTATACAAATTCAGCAGAAATTTCTAATTACACAAACCAAACATTTTGGAACCGACCATGTGTATGGAGCCGACCCGTTTAACGAAATGGACCCGCCTGAAACTACGCCCGAATATATGGCTACTGTATCGAGAACGATTTACGATGGTATGCAAAGCGTAGATTCGGAAGCTGTTTGGGTTCAAATGGGCTGGACATTTTATTATATGAAACTCTGGAAAGAAGACCCCACACGCTTAAAAGCAATGATACAGGCTGTACCCGATGGTAAAATGATTATTTTGGACTATTTTGTTGAAAAAGAAGAAGTTTGGAGAAATACAAATGCCTGGCATGGAGCGCCTTATATTTGGTGCTATCTGGGCAATTTTGGTGGAAATACCGAAATGGCAGCGCCTATCAAAGAAGTTGCGCAGCGCATACTGAAAGCCGAAAATGATACCACACATGGAAAACTTTGTGGAATTGGTTCTACGCTCGAAGGGTTTAATGTAAACCGCTTTATGTTTGAGTGGCTTTTCGATTATGGTTGGGACAAGAGTGTAACCAATGTAAATGAATGGATTACCAACTATTCGAAAACACGAACCAAAAATAATGATTCGATAGCTGAAAAAGCGCAACGAAAATTGATTGATTTGGTGTATAACGATCAGTTGTCGAACATTGCAACCGGAAGTTTGCTTCAGGCTCGTCCTTTATTAACGGGCGTAAAAGGGTATCAGCGACCCAATAAGTACGACTACAAAGAACTGACCAATATACTCACATTGATGCTATCGGCAAATGAAGCAAGTTTGCAAAGTGCTGAATATCAAAAAGAGTTGGTGGTAGTTACCAAACAAGTGTTAGATAATTTGATAATTCCACTTCGTGCTAAAATTAACGATGCATACATAAAAAAGGATTCGGTAGAAATGGAAAAGCAAATCAAGATTTTTCTAACTGTATTTGATGATCAGGATCGTTTGTTGGCAACACAACCGGAATTTTTGTTGGGAAAATGGATACACGATGCCCGTCAATTTGGCAACGACTCGGCAAGTAAAGCGTATTATGAGCGCAATGCCTGTGTATTGATAACCACTTGGGGAGGCGAAGGAAATAAAATTATTGATTATGCCAGCCGGAATCTTTCAGGACTAATTTCCTCGTATTACAAAGTACGCTGGGAAATGTTTTTCGAAAAATTAAGAGCGGGTCTAAGAAATAATACCGCTTTAGATATGGAGTCGATTAACAAAGAAATGGCTCGTTTTGAATGGGGTTGGGCTAACGAGCAGCACTCGTTTAGCAATGTACCTCAGGGAAATCCGCTCAAACTTGTTCGGGAAATCCACAAAAAATATAGTCCGCTTTTTAGTATTGCTAATGAATATCAGAATTCAACAACGAACGTTGTGAAATGAAAATGTTGAAAATTCTTATAGGCTGTTGTGTTTTGGGCTTGCTTTCTTTCAAAAGCTTAGCTCAAAGCACATCGTCTGTTTTTGGGGCAGATAATAAAGCAAAATGGTTAGAAGATGGGATTCCATTGCCCACAAACGATTCTTTGTTTTATTTGGAACATCCTGCTCCCATTTTCAGAAAGGAATTTATACTAAAAAAATCGGTTAAAAGTGCCACACTAACCATTACGGCAGCCGGTTATTACAAAGCTTCCATCAATGAAGTAGCAATGGAGGATAATTTGCTTGATCCTGCATGGACTGATTTTAGCAAGCGGATATTTTATGCTGACTACGATGTAACTTCATTGCTTCAAAAAGGCAAAAACTGCATTGGCGTAGCGCTTGGCAATGGTTTTTACAACCCGCTGCCTCTCCGGAAATGGGGAAAAAGAAACCTGCGAGAAGACCTTACTGTAGGGAAACCGGTTTTTATTGCCAAACTCTTAATCCATTATAGCAATGGAAAATCGGAAGAGATTGTTTCGGATAAATCATGGAAATACGCTTTAGGCCCAATTGTTAAGAACAGCATTTATATAGGAGTTAGCTACGATGCTAACAAAGAGTTGGGAGCATGGAACAAACCACACTTTGATGACTCGAAATGGAAAACCGCAAGCATTGGAAAAGCTCCTGCAGGAAAGCTCGAAAAAGCATTTTTTCCACCTGTTAAAATTACACGCGAAATTACTCCGGTGAACATTTATTCGACCGAGAAAGGAACTTGGATAGTAGATATGGGCGAAAACTTTACCGGAACTTATCGGATAAAGATCTCCGGAAATGCAGACGACACCATTCACTTCCGTTTTGGCGAACGCGTTTATGCCGATGGACGCCTGAACCCCATGACTACCGTTACAGGGCAAATTAAAAGAAAAGGCGTTGGTGGTCCAGGAGCTCCACCAATAGCGTGGCAAACGGATAGTTATATCGTTGGTAAAGAATCGCCAAAGTGGTTCAGTCCCGATTTTACTTACCATGTATTCAGATACATGGAAATAAAGGGAATGCGCAAGAAACCGGAAACGGACGAAATTCGGGGACTTTTTATGCATACGGATGTTACCCGCGAAAATAGTTTTTCCTGCTCATCGGAATTGTTGAATAAAATTCAAAGCGCTACCCAACGAACTTTCCTGTCCAATTTAGTGAGTGTTCAGTCCGATTGTCCCGCGCGGGAGCGTTTTGGATATGGAGGCGATTTAAATGCAACGAGTGAATCTTTTATCTATAATTTCGACATGCAGGCCTTCTATCGCAAAACCATTTACGATTGGGTAGACGCCATAAATGATTCGGTTTTTGTAGATACGGCTCCTTTTACCGGCATAGCCTATTGTGGTATTAGTTGGGAATCGGCTTTTCTGACAACGCAATACTACCTGTACCTTTATTATGGAGACACCGACATTATCAAAGAACTTTATACGCTGAATAACAGGTGGATGGATAAGGTTGCACGGATTCATCCTGAAGGAATTGTAAACAGGGGTTTAAGCGACCATGAATCCATGGAACCAGTTTCGGTGCAACTTACGGGCACTTGCCATTACCTGCAATGTGCTCGTATTATGAAAACCTTTGCAACCGTAATGGGAAATACAGCAGATATAACGAAATATGAAGTTTTGGAAAACCATTTAAGAAATAAGATTAAAGAAGCTTTTTGGGACAAACCTTATCTAAAAAAAATCAATCGACAAACTTTATTCTCCTCACTGCTTTATCACAACATAATATCCGAAAATGAACTGCCTGCTGCAAAAGATTCACTGCTTATGGCTATTAAAGGCGAAGCTAACGGTCATTTTAAAACCGGTATTTTTGGAACAAAATATGCGTTAGAAACATTGGCTGAATACGGAACTCCAAATTCTGTTTTTGATATTGTAAACAGCAAAGATTATCCAGGTTGGGGTTATATGATTCACCAAGGAGCAACCACAATTTGGGAAACATGGAAAGAAAGTGATAACACATTCTCCAACAATCACCCTATGTTTGGTACAGTTTCCGAATGGTTTTATCGCTGGTTGGCAGGTATTCAACCTGACCCAGACCATCCAGGATTTAAAGAATTCTATTTAAAACCAACAATGCCTGATGGACTTGATTCAGTAAATTGTACCTATCTTTCGCCCCAGGGAGCTGTTGTTTCGAACTGGAAAAAAACAACGACTCAAAGTTATTCCTATACAATTGAGATTCCAAATGACACAAAAGCTAATCTGAAATTGCCTGTTTCACAATCTTGTAAAATTGAAGTCTTTGATAAAAATGGTGTAAACTTATCTAGTCTGGTTAAAGACTTGCAAACAGGAAATTTCAAACTGACTGAAGGTAAATATAAAATAGAAGTAAGTTGTCAATAATTTTAGAATTTAATATCTTTGTTCCAAAATAATTAAACACATGAAAATCAAAAAAATATCGCTTACACTTTTAGTGCTAATTTCAGTTTCAATTTTTATTCACGCAGAAGTTAAATCTGTAATTTCTTTTTCGCCTACCTCCACAAGCAATTTATCGTCGAAACACCCATTAATATGGGCAAGTTACACCAACCGACAACGGATTATTGACAATATTCAACAATACGAATGGGCTAGTTCGCTTTTCAAGCAATTAAAAAATCGTGTTGATGCGCAGGTGGATATTCACAAAGCAAATCCTGCCCAAATTTTGAATGAAATATCGGCAATCCCCGATAATAAAGGAGAACGGTCAAACCATAATAATATTTTAACATCAGCATCCGAAGCGGCTATTTTGTATTATTTAACCGATGATAAAAACTATGCACAATATGCAGCAGATATCCTGAATCATTACAACGAAAGATTGTCGGTTTTGGAGGCAAAAAGATATATCAGTGCTAAGAGTGGTTTGTTTTTTAATGATTGGTGGTTGGAATCCAGAGCGCTTTTCCCTAAAATTCCCATTATCTACGATTTTGTTTATAATTATGTAAATAATCCGGCAAACACTGTTTTTGATAAAACTACCGGATTACGAAAACCCTTCAACCATATTGCGGCACAAAAAACAGCCGAAACGCTTGCCACTGTTATATTTAAAAGTATTACGGCTCAAAATTGTAATCATTCGGTGCTATCCGGGAATGGAGCTTTGTTTAATGTATTAATGATTGACGATGATTCCAAACGCGAAGAGTATTTCAATTATTTTTACAACGACCCCTTAAAATTTCCCTTCGATGCTTATACCTGGACTCTCAATAATTTTACCAAACAAAATATCTGGGACGAGACAATCAGTTATTCCAAAGGTTCACATTACCTTATTCTTCAAACCCTTGACATTATCGACCGTTATAAACCCGAATTGGATATTATTACCAAAAACAAACGGATATTGGAAGGTTATTCGTTTTACGAAAACTTTAAATATCCATCCGGCGAAGGAACGCGATTTGGCGATGCAGGCAATATTGATTTGTTAGATGGCTATGAATTAATATTGCATATTGCAACCCGCAAAAATTATCCTGATATTATTGCCAAAACAAAGCAATCGTTGAGATACGAATATATCAAACGGGGAGGAAGAAATGCTAAATTTGAAACTGCAAGGTTGGAGTGGAGCGATCCTTTGTTGTTGCTAGGGGCCGAAAATGTAGAAGATACCATTACACCTAAAGCTCCGGTTTTGGCAACAAATACTCCCGTTGAACATGCCGGATTGGTTATTCAACGAAATTACAACACACCGGATGTTAAAACCAATGGCATGATGCTTTACACCGGAGGCGCTACGTATGTTCACGCGCATTCCACAGGCATCGATATGGTATTGTACGGCAAAGGGCAAGTGTTTGGAGTAGAGGGTGGAAGTGGAACTTATCTGACTGACGAACACGTAAATTACCGGGTAAAACTGGCAGCGCATAATACTGTAATTGCTAACGGCTCAGGTATTAGTGGTGGAGGTTGGGGTAACAGAATGAGTAAGGTGAATCTGATAGCCTGTGAGCCTAAAGTTTACGAGAAACCTATTACTTCCAATTTTTCATTTACAACTCAATTTATCGACGACAAATTCAACAATTGTTTGCAACAGCGAACGAACAGTATTATTCGTACGAGCCCTACAACGGCATATTATTTCGATATTTTCCGTTCGAAAGGCAAAACCAGCAATAATTACCACGATTACATTTACCATAATATTGGCGATACGCTTGAATTAAAATTTGCCGATAACACATGTGTTCCATTACGCGCTACTGAAAAATACGCTACCGATATTGCAGGGTCGAAAACCGGCTGGAGATATTTCAAACAAGTTGAGTCTTCAACTGCTACCAACAAAGCCATCGAAGCTACATTTGCATTAAATACTGTCAATAAAAACATGCATGTATTTATGCCTTCTGGCATTAATAGGGAATATACTTCGGCTAAGGCGCTCTATATAAAAGGAGTAATGCATGGTTACGACAAAAAGAAAACTCCGGTTATGGCTGTTCGTCAGTATGGCGAAGCGTGGAAAAAACCATTTGTGGCAGTATTCGAGCCTGCTGAACAAAATACTAAATCGGTAAAATCGCTAACAAATATATTCTCGGAAAGTAAGGTTGTTGGTGCAGTAGTTGTTTCGGAGGTCGATGGCGCTACAATTACCGATTATATTCTATCGAACGACAATGACAGTATTTCTTTGAATTTAGAAAAACTCAAAATCAAATTTCAGGGACGATTTGGCATTGTACGAACCGTTGTTAAAGGCGGAAAAACAGAAGTATCATTGTACATTGGACAAGGACAAAAAATCACATTTTCCGGCAAAGAACTGATGGCCGATTCCGAACAAAAGGGATTTACGAAGTTTTAATCTTATTTTTATTCCACCACCGTAACCCACTCGTGCATATCGGGTTCGTCGCCATATTGGATGGCTCGAAGTTTGTGATACAGTTTGTCGCTCACTGGGCCTGGCTTGCCATCTTTTGTAAAAACGTACGAAACGTTTATATCATAATCGTCGATGCGCTCAATGGGGCTTATAACAGCGGCAGTACCGCAGGCTCCGGCTTCTTCGAACGTGGATAATTCCTCAACCGGAACTTTGCGTTGTTCTACTTTAAGCCCAATTTCTTCGGCCAAAACCATTAAACTTTTGTTGGTAATAGAAGGTAAAATAGATTCGGATTTTGGCGTAACGTAGGTGTTATTTTTAATACCGAAAAAATTAGCCGCACCACATTCATCGATATATTTCTTTTCTTTTGCGTCTAAATAGAAAATATTAGAATAGCCCAATTCTGCAGCGCGTTTTCCGGCAACGAGGCTGGCAGCGTAATTTCCACCTACTTTGTATTTTCCCATGCCAAGAGGCGCTGAGCGGTCGTATTCGCGCATTATTACAAAAGGAGTAGTTTGAAAACCACCTTTGAAATAAGGCCCAACTGGCGTTACGAACACAATAAACATATATTCGTGCGAGGGCTTCACTCCCACTTGTGCACCAGAGCCAAAAAGCACGGGACGAATATAAAGCGCTGCGCCCGATTCGTAAGGCGGCACAAAACGTTCGTTGAGTTTTACGGCTTTGAGCACAGCTTCTTCAAAAATTTCGATGGGCACTTGTGCCATTAAAGTACTGTCTGCGGAATCTTGCATGCGAAGCGCATTGTCGCGCATACGGAAAATGCGGATTTTACCATCTTTACCACGGAAAGCTTTCAGACCTTCAAACGATTCCTGTCCGTAATGCAAAACAGTAGCGGCTATATGAAGTGAAATATGCTCGTTATCATGCACTTCGAGTTCACCCCAAGCATCATTCGAATAAGTACAACGGATATTGAAATCCGTTTTCATATAACCAAAACCAAGGTTTTTCCAATCAATTTCCATAAAGCACTTCTATTTTTAGGCTGTAGCAGCCATGTCATTCAGTTTTTCCATTACAGCTTCCATAAGCCAACGAGGTGTAGAAGTGGCACCGCAAATACCGATTTTTTTTGACAAATCGAGACCCAATCCAACCACTTCGTCGGGTTTAGAAACGATATACGAATTTGGGTTGATAGACTTGGCATGTTCGTAAAGCACTTTGCCGTTCGAGCTCTTTTTGCCACTCACAAATACGATAATATCGTTTTCTTGTGCAAAGGTAGTAATATTTGGGATTCTATTAGCAACCTGACGGCAAATTGTATCGGAAAATTCCAAATTTGCGTCGTTTTCCATTTTAGATTGTACCGTTTCAACTAACTGATTAAAACCACTTAGCGATTTGGTAGTTTGCGAAAACAAGCGAATATTTTTCGAAAAATCAACTTTATCCAACTCGCTTTCGTCCTCAATTACTATGGCATTACCATCAATCTGTCCCACCAAACCATTTACTTCGGCATGTCCGTGATGCCCGTAAATTACAATTTGGGTGTCGGGTGTTGGCACTGTTTCGTACGACTTTTTAATGCGCGATTGCAGTTTGAGCACCACAGGGCACGATGCATCAACCAAAGTAATATTATTTTGCTTCGCAATTTCGTAAGTGCTTGGTGGTTCGCCATGTGCTCGTAGAAGTACTTTCACATCGTGCATCGTACTAAATTCTTCGTGCGAAATGGTTATCATTCCCAAAGCTGAAAGACGTTCAACCTCCTCGCCATTGTGAACAATATCACCTAAACAATAAAGCGTTTCGCCTTTTGCTAATTCCTCTTCGGCTTTTTGTATAGCGTTTACTACTCCAAAACAAAAGCCCGATTTTTTATCTATTTCAATCATTGATTTATTTACTATTATGTCATTTACCAGTTACAATTTAAATGGTAGATGGTAACTGTTTAAATTATCAATAAACTAACGTTTTATAGATAAATAATGTTCGCAAAAAATCCTTGTGATATTTATTGCCCCAAATATTTCGGATTTTGTTTCACAATTTCTTGTAGAACACGACAATCCTCATCGTGAGCGCCATGCAAATAGCCAATACTCATCAGAAATTCGTTTACAATTTCGCCTCCCGTAAATCGGAAAGTTTTTTTGAAAAGTTTTACCCATTCGGCTTTGGTTAACGGATGATGATACTCTAACCATTTTTCAAACGAACCAAATTCTATTTGGAGTCCTACTATTGTTCGTGCATTTTCAATGGCAGCGTTCACTTTCAATCTATTACGAATAATGCCTGCATCCGAAAGCAGACGTTCGCGATCGACATCAGTATAATCTGCAACTGACAAAATATCAAAATTGCTATACGCAACTCTAAAATTAGCTTCTTTTTTCAGAATAGTTTCCCAACTCAATCCTGCCTGATTAATTTCGAGAATCAACCGTCCAAACAATTCATTATCATCGTGCAATGGAAATCCGTACTGATTATCGTGGTAGTTTTTGTGCAATTCGAGACGCTCATTTTTGGGAGCAGTGTGTATAAAAGTGCAATAGGACATATTTGAATAAATTAGGATAAAAAACCGATTTTAAAACTATTTTTGGCCATCCCATTCCGCATAAAATTGTTCCAAAAATAGTTCCATAAATTGGTGGCGTTCAGCGGCCATTCGTTTCCCTGTTTCTGTATTCATACGGTCTTTCAGTAACAACAATTTTTCGTAAAAATGGTTTAGTGTCGGTGCAGAGCTGTTGCGGTATTCCTCTTTTGACATGTTCATTTTTGGCTTAATTGAAGGGTTGTACATTTCACGATTTTTAAACCCACCGTAATTGAACGTACGGGCAATGCCAATTGCACCCAAGGCATCGAGGCGATCAGCATCTTGCACCACAGCCAATTCTTTGGAGTTAAAAAGCTGATTATGATTGCCTCCGGCAAACGAAATATTACTAATAATATTAACTACATGTTCGCAAATTATGTCGTCGACGCTATTAGCTTTCATAAATTCCAATGCCAAACGTGGACCAATGCTTTCATCGCCCTTATGAAATTTTGCATCTGCAATATCGTGAAGTAGCGCTCCCAATTCCACTACTAACAATTCTACATCTTCGGTTGCAGCAATGTTTTTAGCTAATTGCCATACACGATAAATGTGCCACCAGTCGTGCCCGCCTTCGGCATTTGCAAGAGTTTGTTTTACAAAAGCGATAGTAGAGTTTATTAGTTGTTGATGTGTCATTTTGGGTTGTGTTTGAGTTTCAAACATTCAATACCCTAAATTTGTTTATGGAAAAATATCGTTTAAAAAAATTGATATGTCATATTGTACATTTATACATGATGCTGCAGAAAGTGAACGGCGTACCCTGCACAAAAACTATCATGATTTTCACTATGGTTTTCACATTCACAACTATAATGAATTGTTTGGGCGTTTGATTCTCGAAATAAATCAGGCGGGGCTGAGTTGGGAAACTATTTTGAAAAAAGAGCCGTCTTTTCGAAGTGCTTACAGCAATTTTGATATAGCTACCGTGGCTGCTTATAATGAATTTGACCGCCAACGTTTGCTTGCCGATGCAGGTATTATCCGTAACAGATTGAAAGTGGATGCTGCTATCGAAAATGCCAAAGTACTTCTTGGATTGCAACAGGAATATGGTTTGTTCGAGAAATGGCTGGAGCACCATCATCCGCTCACCAAAGCCGAATGGGTGAAACTTTTCAAAAAAACTTCCGATTTACAGGTGGTGAAATTGTAAATAAATTCCTGATGAGTATTGGTTACTTGCCCGGTGCGCACGACGATGATTGCCCTGTGATGCAAGAGATTTTGAAACAAAATCCGAAGTTTATGGAAGCCAAAAACCACACCTCTCCTCCGAACCCCGAATGGGGTTCAACTTAAATACAACTCACGTTCTAAATATGCAAGGTAGAGCCTTGCTACCCATACGGCGAAGTCAAAGAGACTTCGCAGAATGATAGTACATTTTATTATTGTTTGTTCAATAAACTACGGACAGCAAGGGAACGTTCAGCCCAATGCGAGATTTCACGCTACGAAGAGCGAGGGCAAAACCTGCTAAATGCAAGTCAGCCAGCAGGTGACATTAGATGCGTATTAGGCGTTAGTAGTTTTGTTTTCATAGTCGTCTTTGACAACAGAAAATTTCCACTTCTCAATTGAAAAATGGAAATTCTGAAAGTCAGGTTATTTGTTTAAATTTTGATTTTTGATTAAATTAATGATTGTTTCAGTAATAGTTTTTCTTTTTTCTCCCATTCGTTGTAAATAACCTGGATGATATGTTCGTATGGCTAAATCAACATTAATATCATCAAACTTTAAAATGCAAAGTTCATTTGTTGTAAAACCTTCAATTGGAACAACTGTAAAGTTACCAACACTTTTCTTAATATGTTCATCATAAGTATGACCAGATAAAAATAGCAATACTTTGGGTTTTAAAATTTCAATTTCTTGTGGAATAACATTAAAAAAATCCAATGTGTAATTAATTAAACCTTGTTGAGGGGTTCCTACATCCGATTTTCCAATTTTCAATACATTATTCCAAATATAGCCAATTTTCTTTTCTGATTGTATGTTTTTTAAGCTTCTTACAAAGTTCCAAAAAGGTTTGCCATATTTTTCATATCCTTTCTGCAAATAAAACTCATCATAAACATTTGTTACTGAATCAATATCAATACCTTCCTCAAAAACTCCATTCCATTCATTAGTTTCTTGACCGAAAAACATAATTTTATAATCTGCATTTTCATATTCTTCATTAGCTTTGATTAACAACGGGTGAGTTGCCATATTTGCTTCATCGTCTGGGTCTTCTTCGTTGAATGATTGAAGCATATTACTAATTTCGTCCCATTTGGAAACATACAAATCTTTTAATTCTTTGTTCATAATGTTTGTTTTTATAGATTATCTATCTGCGCGTTCACTAATTTTCTTGAAGTTTTTATCATATGTTGTAATCCAACGATTTTTCAAGAAATTTAAATTTAAACCTACAACATTTCTAAAAGTACCAATAGCACCCTCGCTTTTTTCATCTATTTTTTTAAATTTCTCATCATAAACAGCGTACCAACCATTTCTTTTAAAGACCATTAATTCTGAGCTGAAACCTAATAACTGTCCAATAGAACCCTCGCTTTTCTCATCGATTTTTTTGTTGTTTGAGTCTAATGTTGTGTACCAACCATTTCTAAAAGTTACATCTGATATTGCCATAATAATTTAATTTTTTATATTTGCTTACTCTTTATAGTTTTCAGCTTCCCTATTTGTTTTTTATATATTTAATTGATTATCTGCTAATTAAAAATCCAACAAACCACACAATACTAAATACAGGAGCAAATAAACCGATAAAAGCGTATGAAAACGTTTCTATCATGTATCGGTATTTTTTTTCGTGCAATTCTACATTGCTGTTGCGAAACTTAGTCTGACGTGAAACGACTTCGTTAAAATTGTCTCCTGCAAATTTTGTTATTTTGTTCGCATATTTTGCGGACAAATATGCTGGATATATCAACACGAATGTTCCAACTACTCCAACAAATTCAAAATAGTCTCTACCTTCAGCATAAGTATTGAAAACAATAAATGTTATTATCAAAACGATTACTGCGGGTGCTGTAAAAACTTTTTGGATATTGGCTGTCAACCAACATTTATCGTGAAAACTGAGTTTAATCATTTTTTTAAAACGTTTTAATTTTGATATTGATAAGCCATTTTTTCTATTTTTAGTTTAAATTCATTTCGAAGCCACTGAGGTTTAACCACTTCAACAAATTCACCATATTTCAATATCTCTTGTACAAAGTCGTAAGTTGGTTTTAAAAAGTATTCAAAATCAACAGTTTTGTCGGTATTGTTGATTTCTTTTTGAGTTTTGTGAAGAGGTAATGAACGTATGTAATTCGCCTGATTAACTTCAAATCTCAAACAAACTTTTTCTGTTTTAATGTTATTGTCATTGATAATGCCGTAACAATCTACGAAATACATTTCAGCGTCAAAATCAATAGGAAGAATAAAATCGTTTGGTAGTTCTGTTAAATATTCAATTCGGTCTAAGGCATAAACTTTGATTTTGTCGGTTTTACCCACTAAATACCATCGTTGTTTAAATACTTTCAAACAGTAAGGTTCTATATCAACTTCGTAACTGTCATCATCCCAAAATGATTGATAACTTAGCCGGATCATTTTGTTTCTTTTCATTATGTCAATGATTGAAGTCAAATGGTTTTCGCCTGAAGGTATTTTTTCAAAAATAATTCTCTCTTTCAGCGACTTACTTTCATTAATTGTATTGCTTATCGCAAAACTATTTAATAACCAAAGACGAAAAGCATTTTGTTGAATATCATTTGTATTACTGATATAATATTGATTTGTGCTTCTGTCACAATCTATATTTATGTCAAATATCTCTTCAATTGTATTTCTGTGATTATTAAATGTTTTTCGTGGGATAGGAATTCCGTTGGAGAGTGAACTACTCAGCCATTTCTGATTAATTTCTTTTAAAGTTATCTGCTTGTTGCGATATATGGTATTAATCAGCCAAAAATAACGATTATATAAATTTGAAGACATAATAAATTCTTACAAGTTGGTTTGTTTTATAATTGATAATCAACTAATTCAGCTATCTTGTCAGTAATACTTGTCGGAAAACTCAACTTATTTGAGTCATTATTTGAGTCAATTATAACAATTTGTTCCCGATTGTATTTATTTAACTCAGAAATCGCCCTATTATAATTGCTTAGCGAGTTTATTCCTTCAAATGTAAATGGTTTAATTCCAATAAAATAAGACTTTAAATTTTGTTGCAATAATCCATAATGTAATTCGGTCGAAATACCACAAGCACTACTAAATCTAAGCGTTGAAATCAGTATGATTTTACGGTATTTATGCTTGTTAATTTGACTGAAAATTAATTCTTTATGATTTGTTGCATAAGTCTTGCCACTTTCAAAGTCTCTTTTCCCACAATTATTTTCAGTCGAGTCACCAACATACAAACAAATTAAGCTTTCGTACTTTTCATACATTTGCACCTGACTCATATCAGTGTGAATATACAACATATCACATTTTTCTTTCCATTCTCGATATTTTTTCTGTAAGGTTTCCAATACCAAATCACCAACAAATATAATGATTACATCCTTTTTTCTTTTTTTGTTGGTGAAGAATTCAAAGAGTCGAGTAAATAAATTAGTTTTCATTCTTTAATACTTTGTTGTTTAATACGACAAAAGTATTATTCGAATGTGCCAAATTCTTACACACCAATTTGTTTCTTTCTTTTTTTAAAATCGCAAACGGTTGTCTTTCTTTTTATTCTATGATACCTAGCACTAAAATATGTGAAACATTTTTTTTTATTTCCCATTTTCAGCATAATCTTTACTGTTTATTTTTCTAATTTGCTGTATTTGCTAATTGGATTAAATATTTCTTTTTCACCCCGCAAATATAAACATTATTTTTAGCTATTTAACCTATTTGAAATTATTTTCTAATTTTAAATTTCAGTAGAAGGACTTCTACAAAATTATAACTTTATTCAACCCCATTCGGGGTTGTGTCCATACTTTCTTCATTCATATCCCTTGCACTTCGTACAAGGTTAAGTACATTTAACCCCATTCGGGGTTTGTTGCACTAATTAGTATGTTTAGCGCGTTAAAAGAATATCAGCTATCTCTTTTTCAGCTCCTTTTGGCATTGGTAACGTTTTCCTGACGTCAGAAAAATGTTAGTCATTTTTCTCTCCTGCATTTTCACAAGCATACTTGGCTTTTTGGATTACTTTTTCAAGGTTTTCCCATTTACTATAGCCAAACTGTGATTGAAATATTGTAATACATACTGTTCTTTGATAAGCAATTTATAAAACACATATTTACACATAGATGGAAGAAAAATTATAAAATTTAGACCACATAGCATTGCTGCTAAAGCATCAATTAAACTATTGTGAACAATGTGGTTATAAAATTATTCAATAGAAACTCTAATCTCTATTTTAGAAGATAGTTGTGCCTACAAATTAGTAGAAATACATGTTTTATAGCATGTTTTCCTACTTTTTTGTAGGTTTTTTTGTGTCTACCCAAAGTGTTAAATATGGTAATATGTTCTTTTTTAAAAATAATTGCAACTTTTTAATTAGCTATTAATCTGTATTTTAAATGGTAAATTGTAAATGATTGAATAGTAAATTATTGTTAATGGCACGGTTGATGAATAAAGGATGTCAGGATTTTAGAATTTAATTCATAAACAGAGTATTCATTTTAAAGTATAAAAAGATGAGAAAGATTGCAATTTACGGAAAAGGTGGCATTGGCAAAAGCACAACCACTCAAAACACAGTAGCCGGATTGGCTGAAATGGGAAAAAAAGTAATGGTAGTGGGCTGCGACCCAAAAGCTGACTCAACTCGTTTGCTATTGCACGGGTTGGCTCAAAAAACAGTGTTGGACACTTTGCGCGACGAAGGCGAAGACATCGATTTGGATGATGTATTGAAACCCGGATTTAGCGGTACAAGCTGTGTGGAATCGGGTGGTCCAGAGCCAGGCGTAGGTTGTGCTGGTCGTGGTATTATTACCTCTATCAATTTGTTGGAACAATTGGGCGCTTACGATGCCGACAAAAAATTGGACTATGTGTTTTATGATGTATTGGGCGACGTAGTTTGCGGTGGATTTGCGATGCCAATTCGCGATGGTAAAGCCGAAGAGGTTTATATTGTAGTATCAGGCGAAATGATGGCAATGTATGCTGCAAATAATATTTGTAAATCGATTTCGAAATTTGGTAAAGTTGGTACAGTTCGCCTTGGTGGATTAATTTGTAATTCACGTAAAGTGGACAACGAAGCCAATATGATTGAAGAATTTGCCAAACAATTGGGAACACAAATGATTCACTTTGTACCGCGCGAAAACATGGTTCAACATGCCGAAATTAACCGCAAAACGGTAATTGACCATGCTCCAGAGCACCAACAGGCCAACGAATACCGCGCTTTAGCAAAAAAAATCAACGATAATGAAATGTTTGTTATTCCAAAACCATTGGAAATGGAACAATTGGAAGAATTGTTGGTTGGATTTGGAATTATGAATTAAGAGCCACCCCCATACATGCCCCCCAACCCCCTAAAGGGGGAGTAAGACGCAGCTTCTGTGTTAGGATAGGGTAGAATAAAATATATAAACTTGGTCTTAAAGCCCCTTTAGGGGTTGGGACCGTTTTTAAACAAACTTAGTCTTCCTCCCCCTTTAGGGGGTTGGGGGGCATATAAAACACTTACAATATGTATTTATTAAGAGCAATAGTTCGTCCGGAGAAATCGACTGTAGTCATGAAATCATTATTTGATGCAGGCTTTCCGGCAATCACAAAATTAGCCGTTTTCGGTCGTGGAAAACAGCGTGGTATCAAAGTAGGAAATGTTACTTACGATGAGCTTCCCAAAGATTTATTAATGATGGTAATTCCCGAAAAAGACAAAGATTTTGTTGTGGAAACCATTATGATGGCAGCTCGCTCAGGCGAAAAAGGACAGTTTGGCGATGGTAAAATCTTCGTTACTCCGGTAGAAGAGAGTTATACTATTTCGAGTGGAAAGAAGGATTAAGAACCCCTAACCCCTAAAGGGGAATTAGGCATGTTCATTCTATATAGATTAGAATTAAAAAGACTCAAAAAAAAACTAACTTAGTCCCCCTTTAGGGGCTAGGGTAAATATTACAAGTATGAAATTAATATTAGCAATGATACGCATCGATAAGATGATCGATACGAAGTTGGCACTTTCGGACGCTGGACTACCTTCATTTACCGCAATGCCTGTTTTGGGTCGTGGCAAAGGCAAAGGCGGATTCGAAAAAGCTGCCAGCCTCGACGAAGATCAGCAAGAGCTCATTATCGAAATGCCGCGTTTAAAATCCAAACGTATGATTACATTAGTTGTTACCGACGACAAAAAAGAATTGGCTATCGATACCATCATCAAACTAAACCAAACCGGCAAAAGCGGCGATGGTAAAATATTCGTAATTCCTGCAAGCGATTCTATACGGGTTCGTACAGGCGAAAGCGGCGATATTACATTAGATTAATTGTCAATTATCAATTATCAATTATCAATTAAAAAAGTTATGGGAAAGACATTAATAGATGAACTTAACATGGGCAAGTTTACCGAAGAGGTAATCGGAGCTTACCCTGCTAAAGTTGCAAAAAAAAGAGCGAAGTCGATTGTGGTAAACGATCCTGACTCCATCCCCAAAATACAAGCCAACGTGCGCACTATTCCGGGTATTATTACCCAACGTGGATGTACGTATGCAGGTTGTAAAGGTGTGGTACTTGGACCTACACGCGACATTGTAAACATTACGCACGGACCAATTGGCTGCGGAGTATATTCGTGGTTGACACGTAGAAATCAAACACGTGCCGACAAGCCCGAAATGGAAAACTTTATTCCTTATTGTTTTTCGACCGATATGCAAGATTCGAACATTGTATTTGGCGGCGAGGAAAAACTCAAAGTGGCTATTCGCGAAGCAGTAGAACTATTTAGCCCAAAAGGTATTGCCATTTTCTCTACTTGTCCGGTTGGACTAATTGGGGACGATGTGCACCGCGTAGCTCGTCAAATGAAAGAAGAATTTCCTGCCGTAAACATTTTTGGTTTCTCGTGCGAAGGCTACCGTGGTGTTTCGCAATCGGCCGGCCACCACATTGCCAACAATGGTTTATACAAAAACCTGATTGGAAATAACGATAATTATGTGCGAAAAAACAAATATGCAATAAATGTTTTGGGCGAATACAATATCGGTGGCGACGCTTTTGTTATCGAAGAGCTATTCGAAAAAATTGGCGTAGATATTATCGCTACCATGTCGGGAAATTCGACCTTAGAGCAATTTGAAACTGCTCATACTGCCGATTTCAGTTTGGTAATGTGCCACCGCTCTATCAATTATGTAGCCGAAATGCTCGAAACATCTTTTGGTATTCCGTGGGCAAAAGCCAACTTTATTGGTGCCGAAGCTACTGCCAAAACCCTCCGCAAAGTGGGTCAATATTTTG
>CAMDNO010000023.1 GCA_945902955.1 Porphyromonas cangingivalis | reverse complement strand
ACCTTCGATTTGGTGCGCTCTTTCAGTCTCTCCCAAGCGCCTGTACCCAGTTTATTAATGCGTGGCGCTTCGCCTTCTTTGCCTTTGTATTTTGATATGCGATGCAGCGAATGAATACTTACAAAAATAATATCATCATCTTTGTAAATCAATTTCACCATTTCCTGCATCTTACCATTCACATTGGTACGAACCAAGCCACCAAAAGTTCCCACACCATGATCTACGTGAACCATGTAATCGCCCACTCGGAATTGATTTAACTCTTTGAGTGTTAAAACAACCTTTCCTAAACGGGTGCGGTCGGTGCGTAATTGGTATTTATGAAAACGGTCGAAAATCTGATGGTCGGTATAGCAATAAATGGATAAATCGTGGTCGATAAAACCCTCGTGCAAGGTGTTTTTTATGGGTTGAAATGTGATATTATCGCCACGGTCTTCGAAAATAGATTTGATGCGGTCGGTTTGCTTAACGCTGTCGCTCAGTATATAAAGTTCGTAACCTTCGGCTACACCTTGCTTCAAATTATTAGCAACAAGGTCAAAGTTTTTATGAAAAATAGGTTGCGGTGACGTATTGAAATTAATCTCGACTTTTGTTTTAAAATACGAAGTTACGTTCCATTCTATTTTACGAAATGTCATGGCTTGTTGTATAAACTCATCGCCGGTAATGCGGTTTTTGTGCAAATCGGGTGTGGAATTAACACCTTCGTTTGCTTTTACAAGTGCCTCATCGTACAAAATATTAATACGTTCACGCACAAACGAAGCTGTATTGAAAGTTATCCAGGTCTCATTGGGTATAAATTCCAATATTGAAACCTGATCTAATTTTTTATTCAGATTCAAATCCGGAATAATTTCCACTTCCGAACGTTTTTCTTTCGAAAGCTGCGTTTCGATATCAAATACGCGTATAGATTCTACTTCATCACCAAAAAAGTCGCAGCGAAAAGGCATTTCGTATGAAAAAGAAAATATATCCACAATGCTACCACGAACTGAAAATTGTCCGGGTTCGTAAACAAAATCTACCCGTTCAAAACCATATTCTGTGAGCATTTCGGTCAAAAAGTCGATACTCAAACTTTCGCCAGTTTTCAGTCGGAGAGTATGCGTTTTTATACCATAAGCCGAAACTACTTTTTGCATCAATGCTTCGGGATAGGTAATCACTATGCAAGGCATGAAATTGTTTGTCAGGCGATTAAGTACTTCGGTACGCAATATATCATTCGAAGTATCGAGTTGCGACAGTTTTATAGCTTTTTTGTAGGACGAAGGATAATAAAATACCTCGTCGGCTGGTAGAATTTGCTTAATATCGTTGTACAGATAACCGGCTTCGTCGGCATCATTCATTACAATCAATTGCGTATGAGGTCGGAGCCAAAACAATGAAGTAGCCACAAGTGCACACGACGAACCACTTAAACCCGAAATTTTTAGGTTTAATTCGTCAGTGTCAGCCCAACGGGTTAGTGCAGTTATCTGCGGATGTTGAGCAAATCGTTGTTGCAAATCGGAAAGGTTCAAAATATCATTTTCTTTTTTGAGGCTGCAAAGATACGATTTGTATTTATATTTTTCTACAACTTACGAAGCGAAAAGATAAAACTTAAACCTCCGGAAGGTATATTTTTAGCTGAGATATTTCCCCTATGAAAATGTACGGCATTTTTAACAATCGATAGCCCAAGACCTGTGCCTCCAAGTTTACGGCTACGCCCTTTGTCGATGCGATAAAAACGTTCAAAAATTTTACTTAAATGATTTTCGGGGATTCCTACACCATTGTCGGTAAAAGAGAAATAGAAGAAGTATTCATCTTCACGATAACAATTTATATCAATTGTTAAATTTTCACCTGCATAAGTCAACGCATTGTCAATAAAGTTTCTAAAAATTGAATATAGTAACGATCTATTTCCAATTAACTGCAATGGATGTGTGAAGTTTCTAACTATTGTGCAATTTTTTTCTTCAATTTCTAATTGCACGTCATTCAGTACATCTTCAATTGTTTGCGCTACATCGCAATTTTCTTTTTCGAAAAGTTGATTCGACTCTTCAATTTTATTTAAAATAGAAATATCCTGCAATAGTGCCGAGAGGCGCTGTGCTTGAATAAACGAGCGCTCAATATAAAATCGCTGTCTGTTTGGATCAATATTGGGATTTTCCAAAATCGATTCCATATAGCCCATAATACTGCTTACAGGTGTTTTTAGCTCATGCGAAATGTTTTGAGTTAGCTGTCGTTTCAATTCGTTTTCGCGCTCTTGAGCAGTAATGTCATTTATAGATATTTCGAAGGTATTATCCTGAAAAACAATGCATCTGATGTTGAAAACCCTTCCGTTTTTTTCGACTAAAATCCGCTTTCGAGATAAGTTCTCTTGTTGCAAACTTTCGTTTATAAAATTATTTATTTGAGCAAACTCTAGCAAGTCAAATATTTTTTCCGAACTATCGAATTGCGAATCGGTAAGCACGCTGGCGTATTGTACAAAATAACGATTTGTAAGTATTTCTTTTTTGTCGGCTGAGAAAAATCCCAAACCTTCTTGCGAAATTAAAATATGTTTACTTAATTTTTCGCGTTCATGATTAACGTCATCTTTTGCCTCTTCCATTTTTCGATACAAGTGAACGATATTTCGACTTAAATCGCCCAATTCATCTTTTGGAAATTTTATTGATGTATCAATTTTTTCGCCATTTTCTACTCTATCTGTAAATTTCCAAAGTCGATCAATCGAATTAGTAAAACTTTTTGTGATAAAAAATAAAACAATTACCGCTATCAACAATATAAAAGCTATAAAATACAAAAATAATGTATTGGCTTTCAGAGTGTTTGCTAAACTTAAATTGTATGGTAGAGCAGTTCGAACAAAAAACTGATCGTGTTTGTGAGCCAAATAATAATAGTTAATATTTGTTGTGGTAGATAAACGTATAGCTTTGCCAGTTTTTAATTTGGTAGCATTAATTATTTCGGGGCGGTGCCCATGATTTTCGAGAATTGTGCCTTGTTTTACAGAGTTTTCGTAGAGCACTTTTCCAGTCATGTCAATTAAAGTAACCCTTAACGTGGAGTCAGGAAAATATTTAATCAATTTGTCTAAATTAGAAATTGAGTTTTTATTTTCCTGAATGTATTTGTAAATAGTGTTGTTGTAGGTACTTAAAAGTTGGTCTAACTGCTCCGTCCTAAAATCTTTTTCGCGTTGGTATTGAAAAAAAGTGATGGCAGCAGTAAGCATAAAAAACGTACCAAAAAAGTATAGAAATAGACGTTTATTTAAAGTCATTAGAACTAAATTTCATTTTATTCTTCGAAGCAATAGCCATATCCTAAGCGAGTTACGATATTTTTTCCATAATCACCAATTTTTTTGCGTAAACGAGTAATATTCACATCGATAGTACGGTCGAGTACAATAACTTCATCAGACCAAACTCGCGTAAGCATTTCGTCGCGTGTAAAAACACGGTTGCGGTTTTCTAAAAATAATTTGAGTATTTCAAATTCTTTTTTTGTAAAAGCTATTTCTTTGCCATTAAGCATCACTTTTTTGTTCTTAAGTTGCATGGTAAGTCCCAGGTAGCTTAGGTCTTCGGAAGCACTTTCAGGTTGTTTATTGATGTTTATTCTGCGAAGTAAAGCTTTTACTCGTGCTACCACTTCGCGAATAGAAAATGGTTTCGAAATGTAATCATCGGCTCCAATGGTAAATCCAGTTAATTTATCGTTTTCTGTGTCTTTGGCAGTCAGAAATATAATAGGTATAGTAGCCGTTAGTGGATTTTCGCGTACAATACGCGCCATTTTAAAACCCGAGGTTTCGCCCATCATCACGTCTAACAACAGTAAATTATAAATTGTTAAATCTTTTTTCAAAGCTTCTTCAGCTGAATAGGCTACATCTACTGTAAATCCATCTGATTCCAAGTTAAACTGGAGGATTTCGCATAAATCTTCTTCGTCGTCGACTACTAAAATTCGATACTGCTTCATAATGAGTTGATTTTTTTAATTTATGCGACAAAGTAACTACATTGTTATTTCTATGACATGTAATAACTGTTACAAAAATATGACAATTTTTTGATTTCTTGTTTATTTTTCGAGTGAAATTTGCATCTCACACTTTTTGCAGTCGAATGTCAATTTATATCGTTGGTCGTTGTTTTTTAAAAAGAGAGGTTCTTTTAACTCTGATTTTTTGCCTTCGCGAGGGCACCATCCCATTTCGTATTTTATACAATGTTTTGTAAACATGAGTGTTACGCCCTCTTCTGCCTTAATTTCGAAGCCTGCTTGAATATCGGTAACGCCATGTTCACGGTAAAAGGTTTCGGCTAATTTATTTGTAACGTTTCCCAGATAGCTAAGTTTTTGGGTGGGGAAATTTATATTTTGTGCAATAGCAGGCAATTCGCGCTGATACATCGCATCACGTTTCTCATCCAATTTTTCAATAGCTATTCTTCGCCAATCGCTTAGTTTTGAAGTGGGAAAAAACCATGGTGTTTCTAATTGAATGTCGATACTTTGAGCTTCATAAATGGTATTTCCTAGTTTCGAAAGCTGATTTTTAATGTTTTCGACAACGGCTTCGGGTTTTTGTGCGGGTTGTTTTTCTACATATATTTCGTAGTTTATCGAAATACCTTCTTCATCCCTAATTTGTAATTCAAAACCATTTTTATTCTCTTTAAAAATCAGATTAACAAGTATTTTACGTTCAGCTGTTTTGCTATTTATAATTTTATCAAAGGCTTGGTCTTGATTTCTGTACAGAAATGCGCCAATTTCCATGCGGGGCATATCGGCAGGGTAAATTTGTGATTTTGAAAACTCACCCCACTGCTTTCCATTGTGCGAGGTAGTTTCTACTCTATTCACTCTAAAACCAGTTAAATCGCCCTGTTTGTTGATAAAACAAAGTCCATCACCATTATTTAGTATTTTATCGATATGCAATTCAAAAAAATTACGGCCAATATAGCTAACTTTTCCTATTGGTTCGCCCAATGATTTTGGCGTTTCTGCTTGAAAAATAGCTGCATGACGTCCGTTTAGAAAATAATCCGTTGAGTTGCGTCGAAAACTTTTTTCGGGGTTAGGTTCAAAAAAGAATGACGTTTTGCCAACTGAAGATTTATTTAAATTTTTATTTCCATCCAGAATTCTATCTAGTTTTTTTCGATAATAAGCTGTAATATTTTTCACATAATCAACCTCTTTCAGCCTTCCTTCAATTTTGAAAGACCTTACACCGGCTTGAATCATTTCTTCGAGATGTTCCGATAAATCTAAATCTTTGAGTGAGAGTAAATGCTTGTTTTTAACCAAAATATTATCTTCAGCGTCAATTAATTGATAAGGCAGCCGGCAGTATTGCGCACACTGTCCTCGATTGGCGCTTCGTCCACACATTGCTTGACTCATGTAGCATTGTCCGCTATAACTAACACACAACGCACCGTGAACAAATGCTTCGAGTTCCACATTTGTTTGCGATTTTATGTCGGCAATTTGTTGTAAAGTAAGCTCGCGAGCCAATACCACGCGCGAAAATCCTGTTTGTTCCAAAAATTTTACTTTTTCGGCTGTTCTATTGTCAGTTTGCGTACTAGCATGTAGTGGGATAGGAGGGAGGTTCATTTTCAAAATACCCATATCTTGTACTATGAGTGCGTCGGCACCGGCATTATAAATTTGCTGTATTAATAGTTCGGCATCGGCTAACTGGTTGTCGGTTAGAATAGTATTTAATGCTACAAAAACTTTTGAACGGAAACGATGTGCATAGTTTGCAAGTTTTTCAATGTCTTCGATTGAGTTGCCAGCAGCAGCGCGTGCTCCAAATTGCGAAGCTCCAATATACACTGCATCTGCGCCATGATTGATAGCAGCCAATCCACATTCTAAATTCTTGGCTGGTGATAATAATTCCGTAAAAATTAATTTATCAGTTTCCATTAAACATTTTTTTTTTGAATAATATTGACAAAGGTACGATAAAAGGCGGCTGCATCAAAAGGAATTTTACTTTTGATACAGCCGCTAATTAGTACAAATTTAGAGTTTTATTTTTGCTCTATAAATGCAATTATTTCACCTTTACGAACAATTTCACCCTGTTTTTTTTCAATTCCAACCAATCGACCCGTACAGAAACTACCAATCTGTTCAATACCGTAGCGCGTTTGAATTGTACAAACGGGATCTAATTCTCTAAAAAGTTTTCCATAAACGGGTTCTTTCGAACCTTCGTTGTAGTCGAGTTCCCAAATTACACGCCCTGTTGATGGTGCAACAATTGGCTCAGCATTAGGGTATTTAAGCAATCTGATGTTTGGTATTTCAATACTGTGTTTGGTGTATTTTTCTTTAATGGCTGCTTCCAACTCTACATCAAATCGCTTCTTAGCTTCGCCCGATTTAAAGTCGCGATATTGTTTCTCGTGCATCGCAAATTCAAAAAGTTCTTCATCATCTTTGCCACGACTCCAACCCTTTTCTTCCATTTCGGCTATAAATTTATCCAATTCGTTTGGATAATTATCCTGTGGATTACCTTCGTAAAATTCGTATTTATTCTTTTTTGCTAATGCTATAATTTCGTCATCAAGTTTTCCGGGCAGCTTTCCTGCTTTACCCAAAATCATATCCCACGAGTTTTTGTCAATCATTGTCCAGCGAGCTTGGTCTTTTATTAAAAACATGACATTAAGTAATGCTATATTTTTAACATATTGGCTAAAAGGAGTTACCAATGGTGGATAACCAAGTTTTGGCCATATATATTTCACTTCGTCGAAAAGCATTACAAGTAGGTTGTCGGTAGATAATTCTTTTCTGCCTTTTTCTTTTAGAAAACTATTAATATTAGAATGAACACCTTTCAAATCAGCCATCAACGAGCCCATCATGCCACCTGGCAAACCACAACCTACTAAAAGTGAAGACATTAATTTATTTCTATCGTCCATAAAATATCCCAAGAAGTCGTCGATAAAGCTTTGTGTTAATCGGCGAGCTTCCATATAAGCACTCATATTTATTTCGGGTACAATAAATCCAGCATCTTTGAGCATGGCTTGCACGGAAATAACATCAGGGTGCACCATTCCCCACGAAAGCGGCTCCATTGCTACATCTATATAGTCGACACCTGCTTTGGCCACTTCGAGCATCGAAGCCATCGACAAGCCCGGTCCCGAATGTCCATGATATTGAACGATAATTTCTGGGTGCTCAGTTTTTATTGCTTTTACAATTTTTCCCAACATATCCGGGCGACCAATTCCAGCCATATCTTTCAAACAAATTTCGTCGGCGCCTGCCTGAATTAACTCTTCGGACATATTTATATAATACTCAGCAGTATGAATTTCAGAAAATGTGATACACAATGTAGCTTGAGCAATCATTCCGGCAGCTTTTGCATATTGAATACTTGGAATAATGTTTCGAACATCATTTAATCCACAAAAAATGCGTGTAATATCAACGCCCTGTGCTTTTTTTACTTTATACATCAACTCACGTACATCAGCCGGAACGGGATTCATTCGAAGTCCATTCAATCCTCTGTCGAGCATGTGTGTCTGAATTCCAGCATCATTAAATGGCTTTGTAAATGTGCGTACGGCATCATTCGGATTTTCGCCAAATAATAAATTGACTTGTTCCGAAGCGCCTCCATTTGTTTCGATACGTGCGAAACAACCCATTTCAATCAATACGGGTGCAATTTTTTCTAATTGATCTTTGCGGGGAACGTATTTGCCCGATGCTTGCCACATGTCTCTGTAAACAAGACTGAATTTAATTTCTCTTTTAGCTTCCATTTGTTTCTACATTTTATTGTTTAATTAAAGAAATATTTCTTTAATTCGCTGCAAAAGTAATGCATTTATTTTTAATTAAAGAAATTTTTCCGTAATATTTTTTATTGAAATATTTTTGTCAAAATACAAATTGCAAGTAAAATAATATATAAATAATTGTACTGTTAGAAATAGAAAGAATTTGCGATTATTTAAAACAAATAATCCGTAAAAAGTTATAAATAATAAGTTTTAAATATTTTCATATTGCACAAAAATACTGGATATGAGTAGTTTGTGAATTTGGAGGTTTGTTTCTTTGTTTTAAGAAATAAGTTGGAAATAGTATCTTTGCATTAAATAATTTTTATAGTCGAACAACTATTAATCGTTTTTAGTTGTTCAAATAATCCATTGCATATAAAAATACAAATCAATTTAAAACAATATGGAATTTATACGAAAACCAGACTGGTTACGCACAAAAATATATAGTGAATCGTCGTATTCACATGTTAGCACCGTTCTCAAAGAACATGGATTACACACAATTTGTAGCAGTGGTCGCTGTCCAAATCAGAGCGAATGCTGGAGTAGAGGTACAGCAACACTAATGATTGGTGGCGATATTTGTACACGAGCTTGCAAATTTTGCAATACTAAAACAGGTAGACCGATGCCATTGGATAAAAACGAACCTACTAATGTTGCTAAATCAATCCAATTGATGAAGTTGCGTCATGCAGTTATCACATCAGTCGATCGCGACGATTTGCCCGATGGTGGCGCTGCACATTGGGCGGCTACAATTTCGGAAATCAAAAGATTGAATCCCGAAACTACAATTGAAGTACTCATTCCAGATTTTGATGGCAAAACGGAATTAATAGATTATGTTATAAACGAAAAGCCAAATATCATTTCGCATAATTTGGAAACTGTTCGTCGCATTACGCCGCTTATTCGCACAAAAGCAAAATACGATACAAGTCTTAAAGTGTTGGAATACATTGCTTCAAAAGGCATTGTGGCTAAAACAGGCATTATGCTTGGCTTAGGCGAAACAGAGGAAGAGGTTTTGCAATTAATGGACGATGCCATCAGCCACAATTGCCAGGTTTTAACCATAGGTCAATACATGCAACCTTCGCGAAAACATGCACAAGTGAGTGAATATATCCATCCTGATAAGTTTGCCGAATACAAAAAAATTGCCTTAGAAAAAGGTTTTCGTCAATGCGAAAGTGGGCCTTTTGTACGCTCTTCGTACCATGCCGAAAATCATGTCTGAAAAATCTATTAATTAGGTATCTAAATGGATTTACCTACAACAAAAACCGATTAAACTCGTTAAGTTGATGAAGTAATAAGTTGTTGGTATTTGGGTTGAAACAGTTTGGAACAAAAATTGTATCTTTGTACTAAAGATAATTATACGCTTATGAATTTCATTCCATTCTTTAATAATTGCCCGCATTGTGGCTCTGATAATTTTGCAGAAAATAACGAAAAGTCGAAACATTGCCATAATTGCGGGTTTACTTTTTATATGAATGCATCGGCTGCTGTAGCGGCTTTTATTACCAACGACGAAGGTAGATTATTGGTATGCAAACGAGCCAAAGAACCTGCAAAAGGTACTTTTGACCTTCCGGGTGGGTTTGTCGACAATAGTGAAACGGCCGAGGAAGCAATAATACGCGAACTGAAAGAAGAACTCGATGCTGATACAACCAGCGTTAAATACTTGTTTTCACTCCCAAATAATTACTTGTACAGTGGTTTGACAATTCCAACCTTGGATTTGTTTTTCGAATGTAAATTGAAAAATTACGAACAACTAATAGCAGCCGACGACGTTGCGGGTTTTGAATTTATAGCTAAAAACGAATTAAATCCGGCTGAATTTGGTTTGGACTCTATAAAAAAAGCTATCGAGAAGTTTATAAGAAGAAGTATATAGTTTGCAGTATAACAAGTTTATAGTTTACAGTAAATAGTTTATAGTAAAACTAAAATACGAGACTGAACTAATTTAGTTCCCCTTTAGGGGTTAGGGGTTTTTTCTGTGTCAAAAATATTAAAAAATCAATTTTATCTCTTATCAATTTCATAATGAGAAAATTAATAGTTTTAAGTTTATTTTATTGTGTTACAATTTTGTTTGTAAATGCACAACAAACATTGGTTTTTACCAATTCCGATTTGTTATTTAATCAGGGGAAAGAGCTTTTTAATCAGCGAAAATATGCTGCTTCTTACCGAAATTTTGAACTTTTTTTACAAAAAATCGAAACCGTAAATGCCGGTCAACTGCAAGAAGCCGAATATTATAAGGCTGCAAATGCTTTTTATTTAAAACAACAGGATGCTGCCGAGCAAATGCGATTGTATCTGACGCGTCACCCGTATACGCCTTTTTCGGATATGGCCAATTTTATGCTGGGGTTAATGGATTTTCAGGCTAAAAAATACGCTAATGCTTTGAAGTACTTTAATGTGGTAAACGACAAGCGATTAGGAAAATACGAACTTGTGGAATACCTTTTTAGCAAAGGATTTGCAAACTTACAAGTTAAAAACTATAAAGCAGCTCTCGTTATTTTCAAAGAATTAAAGGCAATGGATACGCGCTATAATTTGGCAGCCACTTACTATTATGCTTACACCGAATATACCCTTACTAATTATCCTGTGGCTCTTTCCGAATTTCTTAAATTAGAAAATAACCCGAAATATAAAAATATTGTACCGTATTATATTATACAAATTTATTACGCTCAAAAAGATTTTGACAAACTAAATGAACGCGCCAGTTTGTTGTTGAAAAATAATCCAAATAACGCCAATAATGCTGAAATTTACCGTATAATGGGCGAAATAGCTTACAGCAAAAAAGATTATGCCAAAACCATTTCGAACCTCAAACAATACGAAAAACTATCGAAACAAGATTTACGCAACGATTTGTACATTCTTGGTCTTTCGCTTTACAATACCAAAGATTATAAAGGAGCAATAACTTACCTTTCGAAAGCAACAACCGATAAGGACGAAATGACCGAAAATGCGTATTTGCATATTGGTAATTCGAACATAAAAATTGGTAATAAAGTGAATGCTCGCTTGGCTTTCGAAGCCGCTTTACGCACTAAGTTTAATCCTACTGTGCGCGAGGAAGCGATGTTTAATTATGCACTTACCACCTACGAAACCACATCGGCTTTTGGTGAGTCAATCACTGCATTCGAACAGTTTTTTACCGAATTTCCCAATTCGAAATATACCGACAAAGCTCAAAACTACTTAGCAACGGTGTATTTTACATCAAAAAATTACGAAACAGCGTACCAATCTATTCTAAAAATTAAAAATCCAAATGCTAAAATTTTAGAAGCTAAACAGTATATTTTATACCAAATTGGTACCGAGGCTTTTACACAGCAAAACAACCAAAAGGCCATTGATAATTTCACGCTCTCGCTGGAAAGTTCTTCGATGGGTAAGTATTCGGCCGAAAACTTATACTGGCGCTCCGAAGCCTATTTTCGAAATAATCAGCCAGATAAAAGTATTGCCGACCTAAATAAGTTTTTTTCTAACTCCAATTCGCGCTCGAGTGTTAATTTTAAAACGGCTAATTATAGTATGGGATATGCACACTTTTCGCGCAAAAATTACAGCGAAGCGCTAAATTGGTTTTTGAAATATGTGGATATTGAAAAAAATACTGGTACCACAACTTACACTGATGCCATTAACCGAATTGGCGACTGTTATTTTAACGCTCGCAACTTTAGTAAAGCTGAAACATATTACTCGAAAGCTGCTACTCTTAGTCCGAACACGGGCGATTATGCGCTGTTTCAGAGTGCCTATGTGGCAGGTTTACAAAAAAACTATACAGCAAAAATTAGCCGACTTGAAAGTTTAATAAAAACTTATCCTAAATCGGAATATGCCGACGAATCGCTTTACGAAATTGGTCGTTCGTTCCTAATGCTCGAAAACGATGCTAAAGCAATTGCGGCTTTCAAGCAATTATCGAGTAATCATCCGGCTTCGGCTTCGGCTCGAAAAGGTGCACTCGAAATAGGAATGATTTATTTTAATGCCAACAATTTCGACGAAGCCATTACAGCATACAAAAAAGTAATTACACTTTACCCAAGTTCCGAAGAGGCTCAAACGGCGCTCGAAAGCCTTGAGGCCGTGTATATCGAGAAAAACGATGTTGCTTCGTATTTAGCTTATACAAAAACACTTGGGTTAAAAATCTCGAACAGTTCGGCTTCGCGCGAGGATTCCATTTCGTATATAGCTGCCGAAAGACAATATATGAATGCTAATTATCCGCAAGCAATCAGTGGTTTCAATTCATATTTAAAAAGTTATTGCGCCGGTGGACGCTATTGCACCAATGCACAATACTACCTTGCCGACAGCTATTACCGAACCGGCGATAAAGAAAAGGCATTGTCGGCATATCAAGCATTGGCAGTTATTCCGGGCAATCAATACATTCAGGAAGCTTACACTCGTTGCGCCGAAATTACCTACGACAAAAAAGATTATACAGCTTCTTTGCAGTTTTTCAAACAGCTACAATTGGTAGCACAAACCAGCGAAAAGCGAAATGTTGCCCGATTGGGAATTCTACGTTGCAGTTATTACTTGAAAGATAATACCACAACGGTAACAATAGCAGGTGAAATAATTGCCGATGCCAAATCGGATGCCGATGTAAAAGCCGAAGCACGATACAACAGAGCCAAGGCATATATTGCTCAAAATCAGATTACAGCTGCTATTGCCGATTTAAAATTATTGGCAACCGACACACGTACTTCGAATGGTGCCGAGTCGAAATACTTGTTGGCAAATATTTATTTCGAACAAAACAATTTGAAAGAAGCCGAAACTGAAATTATGGATTTTGCAAAGAAAAACACACCGCATCAATTTTGGTTAGCGCGTAGTTTTGTATTGCTCTCGGATATTTATATCAAGCAAAATAATGATTTTCAGGCAAAACAATATTTATTAAGTTTGCAAAAAAACTATAAAACAGCCGACGAAATACAGGGAATGATAACTGAGCGATTGAATGGTATTATGGCACGCGAAAATCAAAATACTACGAATAATTGATGATGTGTTGATATGATCGCTCGGCTTTGCCGCTTGGCGCAGCCAAGAATGTGTTGATATGATAATTAACTAATTTCTAACTTCTAATTTTTAAAGAAAATGAATATCAAATCCAAAATAATAGCTGCATTTACTTTGTTTGCAATTTCGGTTTCGGCGCAGGATGTTGACCGGAACGTAACCGTTGAACGCGAATACAAACCGCTTATTCAGGATGCAGGTAAAATAACCTCAGTACCCACCGTAACCGAAGCCAATGTGCAAAAATCGGAAGCCAGCTACAACGATATCAATCTTCCGATTGAGGTAGGGCAAAGTATTCAAACCCTTAGTGCTGCCGAACTGGAGCTCGAAAAACGGAAAAATCCGAATCAAGGTTTTGTGCGTATAGGAGCTGGAAATTATTTGAATAATATGCTCGATTTTGCGCTGCCTGTTATCAAACGTGGCGATATGCGCCTCGACCTCAAAGCCAATCATTTAGCTACTTTTGGCAATAAAACGCATTCCACTTCAACGACTTCACTTGTTTTCAATAATTATTATGGAAAAATGGAAATGCTTGCTGGTATAAATGCTGGTTATGAGTATTTTGACTATTTTGGGAAAAATTTCAATGCTACCGGATTGGAAACTGACTTAAATTTACTATTAACTGTTCCAACAGCCACTTACACCGAACAAAACTTAGTTCGTGTAAGCCGAAATGCTCAAAGTATAACTTTAGATAATTTGATAAATGCTACGAATAATGATGGATTATGGCGTCTGAATACTTATTTGGGAGCAAAATCATTACCTAATAAATCGGGCTTGCGCTATGAAGCTGTGGCAAACTACAACAAATTTAGTTCGCGAAATGGGCTTACCGAAGATATTATTTATTCGAAAGCTGGCTTTAATAACGTAAATGGAAAAAATCGTATGGGTATAGATATTGAATTGAAAAACATGTTTTACAGTTCTAATCTCTCAGCGTCCGAAATTAATGTGTGGGATGCTTATTCCGTTTTTAGTATGAACCCATATTATAGTTTCGAACGCGACAATTGGAATGTACGCTTGGGAGTAAAATCAGCGTTTTCGTTTGTATATGGAAAACCATTTAGTCCTTCACCCGATATTTTTGCCGAATGGAAAGTTGTTCCAACATCGTTGTCATTTTATGGTGGCGTAAGTGGCGACTACAAAGTAAACACATTAGATGTAACCATGACCGAAAATCGTTTTATGTTTTCCGATTTGCGAATTCAGGATACTTATACACCGGTAAATGCTTTTTTAGGTGTTAAAATTAAACCGGTTTATAATCTTTTGATTGATGCTTATATAAGCTACCGTTACATTGATAATCAATATTTCTTTATTAATAAAGATTATAAAACGTCAGACATACCTTCCGTAGACCCCGAAAGTACTATTTATACCAATAAGTTTAATGCCATTTATAGCAGTGCATCGCTTACAAACGTTGGAATTAGGGCAAATTATAATATCCGAAATAGCGTAAATGTACAGCTTAAAGGCGTTTATAATGGTTGGAAAACGTTTGATATTGATCAAGCTTGGCAAAAACCAAAATTCGAAGCCGACTTAACAAGCGAAGTGCGTATTTCGCGAAATTTGAATGTTAACGGAAGTTTGTTTTTTAAAGGCGAGCGTCAAGCTAAATTAGGTGCAATGAGCATGACTATGAAACCCGTAACGGATGTAAACTTGGGTGCTTCGTACACTTACCTCAATTGGTTTACTATGTTTGCCAAAGTAAATAACTTGCTAAATGCGAACTATGATGAATTTTATGGCTACGAGGTACAAGGAATGAATGTAATGGTTGGAGCAGCGTTTTCGTTTTGAAAAAAAAGTTTTTTGAGCACTATTTTAATATTGTCTTGTTCCAAAAATAGAACTACCGATACGAACCATCGTGCTACCGCAGGCAATAGCAATAGGGAAATCGTCGGACATACCCATCGAGAGCTCTTTAAATTCAGAGTTTTGACTTAAAAATCTGTTTTTTAATCTATCAAAAATTGATTTAAGATGCATAAATTCGCATTGCACCTGATTTTTATCATCCGTAAAAGTAGCCATTCCCATTAATCCACAAATCTGAAGGTTCGAATAACGTTCTAAACCACCATTTTCGAAAAACTGAATTAATTCTATTTCATCAAATCCGAACTTTGTTTCTTCCGAGGCAATGTGCACTTGCAACAAACAATTTACTTTTCGACCTATTTTGGCAGCCTGTCTATCAATTTCAGCTACTAATTTTTCTGAATCAACTCCATGAATTAGGTTCACATAAGGAATAATATATTTCACCTTATTCGATTGTAAATGACCAATAAAATGCCATTCAATATCTTTGGGTAAACGTTCGTATTTACCCGTCATTTCCTGTACTTTACTTTCGCCAAAAACACGTTCGCCAACCCGATAGGCTTCCATTAAAGCCTCATCGGGATGAAATTTGGATACACAAACCAATTTAACCCCAATTGGTATTTGATTTCGAATGTATGTAAGATTACTTGTAATAGACATTTTTTAAGTTTATAGTGAATAGTTGAAAAATGCTCGTAATTCGTTATTGAAAATTTGTAATTGAAAACCTACTCCGATTTTTCAAATTTATAAACATCCATAATGAGTGTTTCGGTGATTGAAGCAATTTCGTAGTCTGCCATTGTTCCACTCATGCCTTTGAGAAGACCTTCTAATGCATTTTTCATGTCAGTGGCTTGCACCATCATGGTATTTGCAGTACGTTTTTCAACGCCTTTTTCCTCATCGATAGTAATAAAATTAACTCTTGCACGATACCATTTATCGCCATTTTCGTCGAAAAACATCTCGCTGATTTTGGTGCGCTTTATATTAGCTACTTGAAATTCGCCACTGATAAATGGTTTCATTTCGTCAATAATTCGTGTTTCGGCTTCGGTAAACGACAATGCATCAACTAAATAACCCTGACTAACTTTTACTATATTGCCATCGTCGGCAGTTTTTTCGTATTTTACCTTACATTCGAACCAAGTGTGCATATTTTGTTTGTTTTAAACTGTTTTTTTTAAATTTCATTTCCTTTACAAAGGTACTATCTTTTTTTTGCGAAAGCAACTTGCATAAAACAAAAAAATGGACAATTTTCTTTAAAGAAAATTGTCCATAAAATCATTTTTTTTTTTAATATACTTTATTAGGTGGTAGCTAAAAAATACATATATGAGGTTGTAACGAATTTGATTTCTAAATTCATAATGTGGTTATTTTCGACATAAGCAATTATAAAACAACGCTTATGTTGTGGGCAAATTGAGCTTAAACGTACTACTTTTCCATTATTTCGGGGAGTTTCACTTATCATTTTTAATTCGAAACAATAATCAGGAATATTTGATAATTTTAATTTATGATTTTCAAAATCCATTTCAACATCTAAATTTGACTCAACAGCCTCACCGTAAGGATAAGCATCATTTCTACTTGCAAACTTAACTGCTTTTGAAACAAAAAGTTGAGCACTAACCGATTGAATGATTAATATTAAAAATAAGAATATAACTTTTGATTTCATGATTCGGGCAACATTAATGAATTTTTTCTTTAATTTTACATCAAAATCTATTCCAATTTACAAATCACTATAAAACAACTGATAAATAGTTAATGCTTATTCATTTTCGAAGATTCTCTTCGAAAATGAATAGTCGTTTCCGAAGATTGGATTATATTGTGCGTTTTAAATTGATTAATTATTTGGGCTTGACGTTTTAACTATTACAAATACGACTTCAATATCGTATTTATTTCTGGTTTTAATTTATAACAAAGTAGATTTATAACGAATCGTTTTCTCGGATTTCAGTTCGACGAATTTTTCCACTTATAGTTTTTGGAAGAGCATCAACAAATTCGATAATACGGGGATATTTATATGGCGCAGTAACCGATTTTACATGCTCTTGAATTTCCAATTTCAGTTTTTCGTGATGACGCGATTTATACTCTGCAGCTAATATAACAGTAGCTTTTACAACTTGTCCACGAATTTCGTCGGGTACACCTGTGATTGCACATTCCACTACGGCAGGGTGAGTCATCATAGCACTCTCAACTTCAAAAGGGCCAATGCGATAACCAGAACTTTTAATAACATCGTCGGCACGGCCAACGAACCAAAAATAACCATCTTCGTCGCGAGTTGCCATATCGCCGGTATAGTATATATCATCGTGCCAAGCTTCGTTTGTTAATTCTTTGTTTAGATAATAGCCTTTAAATAAGCCAACAGGAGTTTGCTTGTCGGTGCGAATCACAATTTGTCCGTGCTCGCCAACGGCTGCTGATTTTCCTTCATGGTTGAGTAAATCAATTTCGTAATGCGGATTTGGAAGTCCCATTGAGCCTGGTTTTGGGGTTGTCCAAGGGGAAGTGAAAATGGCAAGAGTTGTTTCGCTTTGTCCGTAGCCTTCTTTGAGTTCGATGCCCGTGAGTTTAAGAAACTGCTCATAAACAGCAGGATTAAGCGCCTCGCCAGCAATGGTGCAATATTCCAACGACGATAAATCATAGTTCGAAACATCTTCGCGAATTAAAAATCGGAATATCGTTGGAGGCGCACAAAGTGAAGTAATTCGGTATTTATCAATAATATGCAAAATAGCCGATGGTGTAAATTTTTCGTGGTCGTAAACAAAAACACAGGCGCCAGCTATCCACTGGCCATATAATTTCCCCCAAACAGCTTTGAGCCAACCTGTATCGGCAATGGTTAGGTGCAAGCTATTGGGATGTAAATTGTGCCAATATTTGGCTGTAACTATATGAGCCAATGGATAAATGCAATCGAGCATAACCATTTTGGGATTACCGTTAGTACCCGACGTAAAACTTATAATAAGCGGATCATCGTTTTTATTTACATTTTCAATTTTAGTAAATGTAGCTGCATTTTGTATTCCTTTTTGGAAATCGTGCCATCCTTCGGGTACTTTAGGACCAACCGAAATACATAGTTCCACAGTGGGCGATTCGGAGAGCGAATCGTTTATATGATTCAGGATAACATCTTCTCCCACAGCAATAATAGCTTTGATATCAGCAGCATTATTACGATAAATAAGATCTTTTTTTGTAAGTAAATGCGTAGCTGGGATAATAATAGCACCAATTTTATGTAATGCTATAATTGTAAACCAAAATTCGAATCGACGTTTTAAAATTGCCATCACAATATCGCCTTTCGTAATTCCAAGACTTATGAAATAAGAAGCAGTTTGGTCTGAATAATATTTCATTTCGGCAAAGGTAAATTCGCGACATTCTCCTTTGTCATTTGTCCAAAGTAAAGCTTTTTTGTTCGGTTCTTTAGCCGCCCATTCATCCACTATATCGTAACCAAAATTAAAATTTTCGGGTACTATAAGGTGGTAGTTTTTTGTAAAATCCTCCAAATCGGTGAATTCTGTTTGTTTCAAAAAGTTTTCAATCATTGCTAAATTTGTTAATTACTGCAAAGTAACAAAAGAAGTAAGTTGCATCCAATAAATAGGGATAAAATTTATTTATTAGGTATAAAATAGTGCTTTCGGGGTTAAAATTATCAAAAAACATTCAGATTATCATTTTAGTTTTATACCTTTGCCTTTCGAAATTTAAAATGTGGAGAGATTTGGACTGCTTGCAACCACAGAAAAAAATGCTAAATTGCAATTTCAGTGCAACTATATTTTCTGCATCGCTTTAATAAGTCCTCTATTACTTTCCCCTTTTATATTTTGCAAAAATTCTTAAAACAATTTTAGTAACAGCACTGTTTGGTATTTCAATTTGCGATACGCGCAATTTTAAATAGTAAATGGTATAATAGTAAATTAAAAATGGGATATTTATTTTCATCCGAATCGGTGTCGGAAGGTCATCCCGACAAAGTAGCCGATCAAATTTCAGACGCTATTCTCGATTATTTTTTGGCAATAGATGCCAACTCAAAAGTGGCTTGCGAAACTTTAGTAACTACAGGTCAAGTGGTACTTGCAGGCGAAATAAAATCGAGTGCATACATTGATGTACAGTCGGTTGCACGCGGTGTAATCAACAGAATAGGCTACACCAAAGGCGAGTATATGTTCGATGGTAATTCGTGTGGCGTACTTTCGGCGTTGCACGAACAATCGGGCGACATAAATAGGGGTGTGGAACGCGCCGAACCAATGGATCAAGGCGCTGGCGACCAAGGAATGATGTTTGGTTATGCCACCAACGAAACTAAAAATCTGATGCCCATAGCATTGGATTTATCGCATGCTTTGGTACAGGAATTAGCTGCTATTCGCCGCGAAGGGAAGGTTATGACTTACCTTCGTCCCGACTCTAAATCGCAAGTTACCATTGAGTACGACGATAACAATAAGCCAGTAAAAGTACACACAATTGTTGTATCAACCCAACACGACGATTTTGTAAAAACATCTGAAAATAAAACTGAGGAAGTAGCCGATAACGAAATGTTAGCCAAAATTCGTGAGGATGTAAAGGAGTATTTAATTCCTCGAGTAAAAGGATTGGATATGCAATTTGCCGAATTATTTTCCGACGATTACGTGTTACATGTAAACCCAACTGGCAAATTCGTTATTGGAGGACCACATGGCGACACAGGGCTTACAGGCCGTAAAATTATTGTAGATACTTACGGTGGAAAAGGTGCTCATGGTGGTGGTGCATTTTCGGGTAAAGATCCTTCGAAGGTCGACCGTTCGGCAGCCTATGCTGCTCGCTATATTGCCAAAAATATGGTTGCAGCTGGTTTGGCAACAGAAGTATTGGTGCAAGTAGCTTACGCAATTGGCGTCGCAAAACCAATGAATTTGTATGTAAATACTTACGGCACAGCACAAGTGCAACTTAGCGATGGCGAAATTGCAGCTAAAATTGATAAACTTTTTGATTTGCGCCCCAAAGCCATAGAAAAAGATTTAAATCTTCGCAATCCAATTTACGAAGAAACAGCATCTTACGGTCATGTTGGTCGCAAATCAGAAATGAAGCTCAAAACATTCAAAGATGGTAATGGTAAGCTGTTTACGCGCGAAGTTGAACTTTTTACTTGGGAAAAAACGGATAAAGTAGCGGCTATTCGGGAGGAATTTTCGTTGTAAAAAATACAGCAATTATTTCGATAGGTTTATAAAACAAAAACAGGATTTTGAGTATTTCAAAATCCTGTTTTTTGTATTAATACGCAATAAATCAAATTATTTTAATTTAGAAAGATCAATTCTCGATAAAAGAATTTTGTCGCCACGCAATGTTTCGCTAAAGAAAAACAAATAATTATTGACCTGATATGAACCCGTATTTGGGAAAAGATAATACTCCTTTTTCTCCGATTCGCCAAAGCCTTTAAAATCACTCAATTCGCCATCAGCTATTTTTATATTTCCATATTCGTACTGAAATAATGGCGTCCAAGTTGTTGTTTTTACACTCGAAGTTAGTGAAATTGAGGAAGTGTGAGACTCTTCACGAATGTTTTTGACATCTTTTAAAAGCCAAAACAAATATTTACTATCAGCCGATTCAATTACCGAGCTACCAGCCAGATACATGTCAGCAGTGAGAGGAGCGTTGTTGAAAAATCCTGATTTGCTCGATTGGTCTAATTTAACACCATAGTTTCGTTTTAAACTTCCATTGGCATCGAACTGAAACATATACACACCTTTGTATATTCGCCCTTTTTTGCTTGTGCTAAAATCCTGACCATTAATAAATATATCGCCAGAAGAGGCAACTTCAATTCCATTAATAACAAATTTTTTACCATCGAATGTAATAAATTTCTTTTGTCCGATAGGTTTTGCTTGTTTTGCTTCAAAATCGTCGATGTTTGGTGCTGCTAAAAAGTCAAATTTACCATTCGTAATTTTTCCAACCTGAACATTGGTATATTTCAATTCATCCAAAGGCAAATCAATAGCATCTTGCGTCATACCCAAATCGACAGAACCAATAGATGCAATGGCCGAAACACCTCCAAGCAAACCTGAACCAGCATTATTTGCCTCCTCTTTCTCTTGAGCTGAAGCGGAAGTAGTAGCTACCATTGGTAGGTTTTTAAATACATCGTTGGTATATTCTTTCGTAGGATTTTTGGTAATAGCAGAACCATAAACATATACTGAATTTTCTTTTTCGTAAGCTCCAAGCACGCGCCAGCCATTGGAAGGAGAATTGAAATTAAATTTTTCTACTATTTTGCCCTTTGTAGAAATTCGAATATAGGTGTAGTTTGTTGGCGAAGGATCGGCATCTTTTTTATACAATCCACTCGGTGCAAAAATCACAATCCAATCTCTTGGCGAATCGTCGTTGCTTACATATTCGTTTTCATCCTGAAGTGGAGCCGAGAAAACAATTTTTTGTGGATATTGAAAATCAACTTTGTCGACAGTCGTCAAATTGACTTGATTATCGCAGCTAATAATTTCAAAATTTTGCATTTCGTTGTGTGTTTTCTTCTGTGGTTTTCCAGCAATTACCAATACCGAACTATCTCGTTCTATTTCGTAAGCGCTTGTATATATGTATTTTAAGCCATCTTCGGTTTTGGGTTTAACTTTTTCGAGTTGTTTAATGTTCCGATAATACGTACCTGTTAGCCAAATCCATGTACCTTTTGTTTGTTTTTTTCTAAAAACTAATTTTCCAAGCAAATCGGAGCCAGCCGATAAGCTGTTGATTACAAATGATTCACCTTTAAAATTAAACCAAGTCCATCGTGTTCGTGCTTTTTCAATTAACTCTTCTTCTTTTTCGGTGTTTATCAAATTCAGCTCTTTGTCGTAGGTGTAGATTTCGTATTTTATTTTTCGTTTTGTAGCCGAAGGCAAAATATAAACCATCGAGACGGTTTCTTTAAGGTTATCGGTTTCAATACCACCCAAATAGCCATTTTTTGCTTTCTGCGAAATTGGATATGATTTTTCTAAAACGGCAACCTGAGCAGCTGTTTCATTAGTTAAACTATAAATTAGCAAAAGAATAACGAAAGCGATTTTTTTTCTAAGCATGTAAAAATACATTTTTTTAATTTCTGACTTCATAATGTCTTTTTTTTTTGTGGATTATTAAAAGTGAATAATTTGAGCAGTATTTTAGATTATGCAAAATTATTCATTTTAAAAATGGAAAACAATACGATGAAATACGTATATTTTATTTCAAGAGTTTAGTCTTTTTTGATAATTAGTATAAATGTAAACCTTTTGTAATTTTAGAGTAATTTTTTACTTTTTAATGTCAAAATCTATGAGTTTGTATATTCCAATGTCAGTCCATATTTCATTATGATATAAATAATTGGTATTTTTGTAACCATTTTAAAATAATTTTATGAAGTCAATAAAATATCTATTACTTTTTTATTTCCTAATTATTATTACCATACAAAGCAAGGCAAATCCGAACGACTCCATATCGACAAAATATGCAAAAGGCGAATTTGTAACATTTTGCCAAATAAGTAACTCTGCAAGTGATAGTATTACAAATGAGGTAATTAATTTATTTGTTAAGCAAATGTGTAACGACATTCGTGGACTTTTTAAATGGGGATTAAAAGATATGGGATTGGCCAATGAGAAAGATGAATTGATTGTTTTCGATTTTAAAGAAACGAGTTACAATAAACAAACTGGTATTATAAAAGGAACAGGCGATGTGCATGTAACTGGTGTAACCACTTTCAAAGACCTTAGCATGGACACCAAACTGACGCAAAGAAGTTTTAAGGGCGGACGACGTGAAGTACGTTTAGATTTGGCTACGCCTAATCCTTTTGTACGAAATTTGAGGAGTTCTTTTTACTTTGTACCCAAAGCATCTCACCGATATGGTTATCTTCAGGTTTCTACAAATATTCAGTTTGCTTGGTTTTTTAATGTTTTTGTTACGCAAAAAACCTATAAAACCATTTTGGAGTGGCGAATAAGGCAAATGCTCAAAAACATCAAAGAAGAATCGGAAAGAAGATCGAGGTTGATGGAAGGATGAGAAAATGTGTCCCGAAAGTTTTTGGAATGAAATCTGGTTTTTTTGTTGAATATGAATCAATCAATATTGGCCTTGATATATTTTAACCAACCTCTTTTTCAATAGCTTGAACTACCAATCCGGCTATGGTCATGCCGAACATTGCTGGCATGTAGGAAGTCGTACCGTTTATTTTTGCTTTCAAGCTGCACCATTCGTGGTCGACTAAATCGGGGTCTCCAGGCCCATGAGTTGATTTTGGGCACATACATTTATCCATTCCACAGGAATCGTTTTCGCCTTTGTTAATTAAAAATTCATCGCTATAGACGCACATAAATTTTTTGCTCGTTCCGCCCATTTTTTTTATTCGCTTACGCAATACTGCACCTAAAGGACAGCCCTCCACTTTCCAAAATTCCGCTACTTTTATTCGAGTAGGATCCATTTTGAGTGCTGCTCCCATCGACGAAAAAAAGGTCGCATTTGTTTGAGTAGCCGATTGTATCAAATGAATTTTGTTCGAAAGACTATCAATACCATCAATGATAAAATCGTACGAATCCAATTTGAATGAATCGGAATTTTCGGGTGAGTAAATCATTTGTAAATCAACGATTTCAGCTTTTGGATTTATTTCTAACAAACGCGCTTTTAGCACATCGGTTTTTACTTTGCCTACCGTTTTGGTTGTTGCCATCAACTGGCGGTTGATGTTGGTTATACAAACACGGTCGGAGTCTACAATAGTTAAATGTCCGATACCCGACCGAACCAAACTTTCGGCACACCAGCTGCCCACTCCACCAATTCCAAAAATAATCACACGTTTTTCGGCTGCTCGCTCTATAAAGCTTTTTCCAAGAAGCAGTTGCGTGCGTTGGAAAATTCCTTTCTCAATTCCCATCAGTCTATAAAAAGTTCTTTTTGTTTTGTTTTTGTTTCAGAAATTCTATTCGTAGCAATTTCGCAAAATTCGGCACTCAGTTCGAAACCTATGAAATTACGATTCAGCATTTTAGCTGCTACGGCTGTACTTCCCGAACCCATAAATGGGTCGAGAACAAGATCGCCTTCGTTGCTGCTGATTTCGATAAAAGGTACGCACACTTTAAGCGGTTTTTGCGTTTTGTGTTTTGTGCGCTCTTTACCCATGCAAATTGGCGATTGAATAAAATTGTGCATTTCGTTTACTGGTTTGTGGTTCCATGTTTTGGGTGTACCTTTGGAAAAATGAACTAACATTTCCATGCTATTTGCATACATTTTGCGGGTATAGATAGCCGGAAAAGGATTTGTTTTGTGCCAATGAATAACTTTACGAAACTGAAAACCAACACGTTCGACCATACGGTTGAGATACGAAACAAAATCGTCGCCACACCACAAATAACCTACCGCACCCGGCTTACAAACGCGATAACATTCTATCAACACAGCTTCTAAAAACTGTAAATAAGCTTCTTCCGATTCAAATCCATCGAAATCGAACTCCGTTACCACATCTTTATGATTTTTAAGCCCTTGCACATTTTGAGCCCGATACTGATAATAAGGAGGATCTGTAAATATTAAATCGACACAAGCATCAGGCATGGCGCGCAAACCGTCGAGGCACGATTGATTATGTATAATGTTGATTTGCATTTTTTACCTAAATATCAATTTAATAACCACTTAATAACCACTTAATAACCCAATAACCACTTAATAACCACTTAATAACTTTTTATTGTATTCGTCTAATAAATCTTTAGCAGCTATAAATGAGCTTTTCTTGTTCGTTAAAACATCTTTTTCAGCTTCAATTAATAACTTTTTTATTGTATCATTCTGATAAAAATTAGATTTTAAGTGGTCGTTTATTGATTCGTACATCCAGTATTTCGATTGCGAATTTCGTTTTTTGTCGAAAAAGCCATTTGCTTTTGTAAACTTAGCAAAATTTTGCACCATTTGCCAAACCTCGGCTATCCCATTACCCTCAATAGATGAGCATGTTACAGCTTCGGGCAACCAGCCCGATTCGGATGCCGGAAAAAGATGCAATGCATTCTGAAATTGCGCCCTTGCCACATCTGCTCTTTCGCGGTTACTGCCATCGCATTTGTTTATAGCTATGCCGTCGGCCATTTCCATTATGCCACGTTTTATACCTTGCAATTCGTCGCCCCCACCAGTGAGTTGAATAAGCAAAAAGAAATCGACCATTGAATGAACAGCCGTTTCGGACTGACCTACTCCAACTGTTTCTACAAAAATGGTATCGAAACCAGCTGCTTCACAAAGTACAATACTTTCACGCGTTTTACGTGCTACACCGCCCAGCGAACCTGCTGAAGGAGAAGGACGTATAAAGGCATTTTTAGCAACCGAAAGCTCTTCCATGCGCGTTTTGTCTCCTAAAATACTTCCTTTAGAACGTTCGCTACTTGGGTCGATAGCCAACACTGCTAATTTATGCCCACCTCTAATCAACAACATTCCAAGTGCTTCGATAAAAGTGCTTTTGCCAGCGCCCGGAACGCCGGTAATCCCCAGCCGAACAGATTTTCCCGTAAAGGGTAAACACTTTTCTATTACTTCTTGGGCTAACTGTTGGTGTTCGGTTAGTGAACTTTCAACTAAGGTAACTGCTTGACTCAGAATGGCTACATTGCCATTTCGAATGCCTGCAACAAACTCGTCGGCAGTTAGCTGTTGGCGCTTGTGGCGCGTTTGCCGATATGGATTTACTGCAGGAAGCGATTCTACGCCTTCGTTTACGCTAAGACCTTTGTAGCTCGGGTTATTTTCGGGATGTTGATGTGGATTTTGCACGTTAGTTTATCAACTATAATTGTGAAAATAAGAGGTGTTTTGTGTGAAAAATAAAAAGCCAGGCAAACTTTGACCCGGCTCTACAGCTTTAATAAAAAATAATTATTTTTTTATTTTCCAGTTAAGCACCAATATTATAAAGGAATTATCGGGGTCATTGGTTTGTATGGTAATTGATTTTTTGTATTCTCCCTCGAGCAAATTTGTTGTATTGAGACCAAAACTAATATGACCTGTTTTGCCACTTCCGATTGTTAATTTGGGTTGGTTAATGACAATTTCTTTATTGTTATTTATTATTCTACGAATGGCAAGAGGACTAATACCTTTGTTGCTAATTTTGAATTGTGCATTCTTTTTCGAGCCTTTTTTTACTTCTCCAAAGTTTACTGTTCTACCTGTCGACTCAAAAATTGGTGCTTTTCGTTTTTGGTCGGGTGTAAGTTTGCTAAAATCCTCGATAATATTCGAATAAACCTGTAACTGATACTCTTGTGTGAATTTCTTTTCGCCATTTACGGCTACATATACTTCGTCGGAAAGTGGTCCCCATTGATTACATTGACTTGAGTTGAGTGTAAAGCTAATTTTGCCTTCTGCATTTGGACTCAGAACTTCGGGCGTAACTGATGCTGTGATGTAAGCAGGTAGGTTTTCGATTGTTGGTCGAACACTTTTTGTACCTGAATTTTGTATTTGAATATTACGCAATTGTAATTTTCCTTTGTCTACATTGTTCATTTGAATAGCTTTAGCGCTCAAACGTAAATCGCCCATTATAACAGGATACTGACTTGAAGCGCTATTTTGAGGATTTTCCTTTGGAATTACTTCGCCTCTAATTGTCAGATTTACAGCTTCTTCGGAGGAGTTGCTGTAAACGGTAATTGTTTTGGTAAAAGCACCCGGACGACCTAATGGGTTATATGTTACAGTAATAGAGCCTTTTTTGCCTGGCTCAATAGGTTCCTTTGTCCAAGTAGGAGTGGTGCAACCACAAGATGCTTGCACGCGGCTTACAACCATAGGTGCATTCCCTTTATTTGTAAAATTAAATATGAAAGTAGCTTTGCCATCTTCTTCGTTGATTTTGCCAAAGTCGTGGCTGTTTTTTTCAAAAGTAATGACGGGCTTTTGAGCCGAAAGCATTGTAAATGATAACAATGCAATAAATAGAAAACTGAATTTTCTCATAACGAAATATTTTAATAAATAAATAATTTTAGTTGGAGTTACAAAAGTAAAGAAAAAGCTATAAATGAGCTATTAAAGGAATTAATTTTTCCGAAAAAATGGTTTAATTATCGTTAATTATCAACTCCTTCGTATTGCCTTCTGTTTTGTTTTTGTTCTCTTTTTTTATTTTTTCAAAACCAAAGAATTCCGATATTTTTTCGCTAACCCACGAAATGCCAACAAAATATAAACTAATTGAAAATACCCATATAGTGTAAAATAAGAAGGAATTTTCTGGTTTAAAAATGCCATTTTCGAAGTTACCATCCAAGGGTTTAGATATAAATAAAAAATCTATTAAATATTGTCCTTGATAGCCTAAGTAGCGTAATCCTAAATGCGAAATGGTTGTTTCGAAATGAATACCACCTACAAATTTAAGTCCGGATAAAAAAGCTATGTGAAGCGCCAAAAATTGAAATGCACCAAAAGCCAACCAGCTAATTTTTTTGTTTTTAAGAATAAAATAAGCAATTCCAAAACAAATTCCAAATAGCACTGATTGAATTACAAGGGGTATAATAAATTCATTCCGAACACTTTCGAGGAAAATGAAATTTTCTTTCAAAAGTATTTTACTAAACCACAAGCCAAATAGGTTGAGCGAAAAATTTAGCATTGTCCAAAAAAACAACCGGTTACCAATATGGTAAATAATAGATTTATTTAATTGCATATTTAATTATCAATTATCAAATATAAACTATAAACTGCAAACTATAAACTGCAAACTCTTATCTTCTTCCGTCGGGTTTACGGCGTTTAAAATTGCCTTTTCCAGCTGCAAATTTTTTGTGCCCAAAACGATTTTTTTCAGGGTTGTATTCGGGTGCTTCGCCTAATTCGGCTGGCAATGGAATTTTAAAAATATCTTTTTCTAAAAACGATTCTATTTGTTTAAACTTATATTGTTCTTCGGATGAAACAAAGGTTATTGACATTCCTTCGGCACTTGCACGAGCTGTACGGCCTATACGGTGTACATAATCTTCGGCATCGTGTGGCACGTCGTAATTCACAACAAGCGAAATGTCATCAATATCTATGCCTCGCGAAACAATATCGGTTGCTACCAAAATGCTAACGCGGTTGTTGCGAAACTCATGCATAATGTGTTCACGTTGCGATTGGTCGAGGTCGGAGTGCATTTCGCCTACCGAAAGCCCCATTTGTCGGAATGTTTTGGTTAATTCCTTCACTTTGAGCTTCGAACCCGAAAAAATAATCACCTTATTCGGCGTTTGTTCTACAAACAAATGGCGTACAATAGCATGTTTTTGAGCTTCATGACAAATATAAGCCGTTTGCATAATACTTTCGGGTGGCCGCGAAACAGCAATTTTTACTTCCGCAGGGTCAATTAATATAGTTTTGGCTAATTGTCGAATTTTGGGCGGCATGGTAGCCGAAAACATAATGGTTTGTCGTGTTTTTGGTAACCGATTGACAACTTGCATGATATCGTCAAAAAATCCCATATCCAACATACGATCGGCTTCGTCTAAAATAAAATATTTTACTTCCGAAAAGTCAATTTCGTACAAGTTGAGGTGCGATAATAATCGACCAGGAGTGGCTATTACCACATCAGCACCGTTTTGCAATCCACGTCTTTGCGTTTCCCAAGCTGTGGCATCGTTTCCGCCATAAACTGCTACCGATGAGAAGCTTGTGAAATACGAAAAACCTTCCATTTGTTGGTCGATTTGTTGCGCCAGTTCGCGAGTAGGTGCCATTATAATAGCATTTACCTTGTTTTCGGCATGCAGCTCCGATTGTAAGTTGTGCAAAAGTGGTAAAATAAAAGCAGCTGTTTTTCCGGTTCCGGTTTGTGCACATGCTATTACATCGCGTTTTGCGAGTATCACAGGTATTGTTTCAGCTTGAATAGGAGTTGCTTCGGTAAAGTTCATGGCTTGTAGACCTTGCTGAACTTCATCGCAAAGAGGTAATTCGTCGAATCGCATAAATTGAGGGTTGAATTTGTACAAAGATAGCTAAAATTAAATCAACTCTTTTTGTTTTAGAATAAATTCCATTTCCGATTGTACTTTTGCAGCTTCTTTGCGGGCAGCTTGAGCATAATCTGTTTCGCTCGAAGCGTAAATTATTTGACGTGATGAGTTCACTAATAATCCGCATGAGCTGTTTAAACCGTATTTGCAAACTTCTTCTAAGCTTCCTCCTTGAGCACCAACTCCGGGAACAAGTAGAAAATGTTCTGGAATAATAGCACGTACATCGGTAAGCATTTCAGCTTTGGTAGCTCCCACTACATACATCATATTGTCTACGGTACCCCAATTGAGTGAAGTTTTCAGCACTTTTTCGAATAAGCGTTCGCCTGTTTCGGCATCGCGCATAAACTGAAAATCGAAAGCACCTTTGTTCGAAGTTAATGCCAATAATGTAACCCATTTTCCTTCGTAAGTGAGAAATGGTGTAACAGAATCCTCTCCCATATAAGGTGCTACGGTTACCGAATCCACATCCATTACACCAAAAAACGTGCTTGCATACATGGCTGAAGTGTTTCCAATATCGCCACGCTTGGCATCGGCAATTATAAACTGATCGGGATAATTGGTTCGGATATAGTCCACCGTACGCTCCAAAACATCCCAACCTTGTAAACCTAAACTTTCGTAAAATGCCAAATTGGGTTTATAGGCCACGCAAAGGTCGGCAGTAGCATCGATTATAGCTTTGTTAAAAGCAAAAATCGGATCTTCCGACTCATCGAACAGAAACTCAGGGATTTTAGTCGCGTCAGTGTCAAGTCCAACGCATAAAAACGATTTTTTACGTTGGATATTTTCGAATAATTCTTGTTTTGTCATATTGTTTTTTGAAAAAATTGGAAAATAAGAAATTGGAAATTTAATACGAAATTTATATCAGAAAATCACGCACTTTTTTGCTGATAAATTTTTTAATATCGTTCCAGCTTTGTTTTTTTATTGTTTCAGGGTCTTCGCTATCATCGGCGTCTACATAATATGTAAGTGCTTGCGGCACTGAAATTCCCAACATTTGGCTGGGATATTTTTGTTTATGAAAGTCGATAAAATTCTGTACTGAGTACTTAGTTAGTAATTCTGCAATATCCCAAAAGTCTTTCTTTTTTCCTCGTCCCAAAACTGCTTGCACTTTCATGGCTATTAAATCTTTGTCATCATAAAGTCTTATTCCTTCAATTTCAGTAATTTCGGCAATTTTTGCATGGGGATAATATACTATATCAACCTTTACATCGTCCACAGAACAAAAAACGCCCCATTTAGAAAAATTTCCTCTATACGAAAATTTATCGCCAAATAAATTTTCAAGCGACTTTACAATAGTCTCATTTTTAAAAGATTCTGTACAAAACAAATCCAAATCAATCGATTTACGATGTCCGTATTTTAAAGATAAAGCTGTTCCACCAACAAGGCAAAACTGCTTTAATTCAGGCATTTCCATCAATTTATTTAATATGGATAAAGTCCTGGGTTCAACTGTCTGTTTTTGTAACATGTAAATTCGGTTATATCTTTATTAATAATTGCAGCAGCAAAAAACATTGTGTGTTCTGGTAAAAATTTCACTTTTAATAAAGTTTTCTCAATTTTCTCATCTCCATAATACCTTCTGCACTGACGAATGTCCTCAATATCGCCCCGTTCGAATACACGAGCAATAACAAAATCAGCTTTCGCATCAATATCGAGTTTTTCGAAATTAACGTCCCAAAATATGCGTTTTTCAAAAATCGGTTTCATCCTCTTATCTTTCTAATTTCTGACTTCTAATTTCTACCTTGTTTAAAGTTCGCTATCTTTCATACGTTCGGTATTTTCAGCCACTATCAGTTGGTCGATAACACCCTGAATATCACCATTCATAAATGCATTCAAATTATAAATAGTAAAGTTTATACGATGATCGGTAATACGTCCTTGCGGATAATTGTAGGTGCGGATTTTTGCCGAACGGTCGCCTGTCGAAACCATTGTTTTGCGTTTTGAGCCTATTTCGTCCAAGTATTTTTGATGTTCGATGGCATAAATACGCGAACGCAATTCAATCATTGCCTTTGCTTTGTTTTTGTGTTGCGATTTTTCGTCCTGACATTGTACAGTAATTCCGGTAGGAATATGCACCAATCGAATAGCAGAATAAGTAGTATTAACCGATTGTCCACCAGCACCCGACGAGCAAAAAGTATCTACGCGCACGTCCGATTCCTTCATGTCAATATCAAACTCTTCGGCTTCGGGGAGCACTGCTACGGTAGATGCTGATGTATGAACGCGTCCTTGCGTTTCGGTTTGTGGCACACGTTGTACCCGGTGTACGCCCGATTCGTATTTGAGCGTTCCATAAACGTTTTCGCCGGACACAGTGAAAATAATTTCTTTGTATCCGCCAGAGGTGCCTTCGCTTATGTTTGTAATTTCAAGTTTCCAACGTTTAGTTTCGCAATACTTTACATACATTTTAAACAAGTCGCCTGCAAAAATAGCTGCTTCGTCTCCACCTGTACCTCCACGTATTTCCACAATTGCATTTTTATTGTCTTCGGGGTCGGCGGGTATTAAAAGCAATTTGATATTTTCTTCCATGTCGGGAATGCGCGGCTCAATGTCTTCCACTTCCGCTTTAGCCATTTCGCGCATTTCGGGGTCGTTTTCGGTATTCAACATTTCCTTTGCCTCTGCTAAGTGGTTCAAAGCCAATTCGTATTCGCTTTTGGCTACTAATATTTGTTCCAAATCGTGATATTCTTTGTTTAGTTTAACAAAGCGTTTCTGATCTGTAATCACTGATGGGTCGGTAATGAGGGTAGATATCTCATCGAACTTATGTTGTAATCCTTCGAGTTTTTCTAAAAGCGTTTGTTCAGCCATGCGTAAAGTTAGAATTTTGAAATTTTCCGATAGCTATCGGAATTAGAAATTTGAAATCTGAAAATGGATACAAAAATACCAATTATTTGCGGCATACAAAAATGCAGATACAAAAAAGCGAGCGTGATGTTAAAATTTCACGTTTGCTAATTCATTTGTTGGTTAAATAAATATATTTGTTGTCGGTAGCGTGAGTGAAATACTAAATAATTCGATAGCCTACACTATTTATTCTTTTTTTCCGCTTTATACGCCCAACCAATTATTACTGCCAGTGCTAACAACACAAAATAAACGGCTGTGGGAATGGGTGGTGGTGTACCCTGACCGTAGGAGTGCATGCCCGAAAGGTAATAATTTACGCCAAAAAATGTCATAATAATGCTGCTGAAACCTAACAGCGCCAATGCGCTTAATGTGAAACGATTGTTGAGTTTTGGAACATTGCGGAGGTGCAAAATGGCCGAATAAACCAAAATACTTACCAATGCCCATGTTTCTTTGGGGTCCCAACCCCAATAGCGTCCCCACGATTCGTTGGCCCAAACGCCACCTATAAAACAGCCCGAGGTGATAAGTACCAACCCGATGTACAAAGCGAGTTCGATAATGTAACTTATTTCCTGGATGGTATCGCGCAATTGCTTGTCGTTCTTTTTGTTGCGGGCAATCATCAATATTAGGTTGAGTAAGCCAAGGAGTGCGCCCATAGCCAAAAATCCGTAGCTCGAGGTGATAATCGCAACGTGAATGATGAGCCAATACGATTTGAGAACGGGTACCAGATTCGTAATTTCGGGATTCATCCAACTCATACCAGCTACAAACAATGCTATAGCCGCCAAAATGCCTGTTACAGCCATTGCAATGGGTGAGCGGCGCGAGAATACCAATCCCGAAAGTGCAGCTGCCCAACCTACAAACAACATGGTTTCGTAACCATTGCTCCAAGGCGCATGGTCGGAAATGTACCAACGGGCTGCCATGCCAAGCGTATAAAGTAAAAAAGCAAAAAGAAATACATACACTGACCATTTGAGGTGGAATTGTATTTTCGATTTTGGATTAAAAATGCTGTACATATACAGGCTCAATAGGAGTAATCCGATAATAATATACAAAATTCCGAGTTTGCCAAACAAGTTGAGATTGTTGTATGTAATCTCCATTTGTATGCGCGAATCGGAAGGAATGGTGGTGGTGCCGTTTGCTTTTTGATAGCTTTTGATTGCTGCCAATTGGTTTTCGGCAGTAAGCCAGTCGCCCGACGAATAGGCTGCATTTACTGCTTGCAAGTAGTTCGTAAATAGTGTTGTAGTTGCATCCATTTTTTCGACAGGTGAAATTCCCATCATTGCGTTTATTTGCTCTTCGCTCATACCTCCCATTCCCGGAGGTGGAGTTTCACTTTGTGATTGCAAATTTTCTTTTTTTACTACCGCTGTCAACCATTTGGCATTCGCATCTTTTGGGTCTGGGAAAAGGTGCAGCATTTCGCCTGTAAAAATCTGATAGCAGATATTGATACGTTCGTCGATATTGATTAGCTCTTTGTCGTATTTGTTGCGGGCAGTTTGTTCTTTTTTATACACAATATCCACTTTTTCGCTTAGACGATAAACACCACCATTGTCGAAGTCGAACAACTGATTGAACGAAACATAATTGTCAATAGCTCCCAATTCTTTGGCTAATTCGTCGTTACCTACTTTAATAATGGGTTCGTTTTGCCAGCTTTCGGGGTTGGCTATCATGCCCAAAACTACTTCGGTTGGCGACATGTCGCGGTACGAAGTGGATTTGTTTATTTTGCGAAATACATCTGATGTGTAGGTGTTAAAAGGTTCAATTCGTCCCTGAGCAGCATCCTGAATAAGCAAATGATTCAGCGATTCGATATGCGATTTTTTAGTAACTGTGGCGGCAAAAGCCGATGTGCTGAGAAACAAACCGGCTAAAAGAACCGCTGCTTTGCCTTTTAATCGTTTGTTTTGTAATTCGCCACTTAGTTTGAGCAAACTGCGGAAACGACTATTCTTATTAAACATAGTAAGCAACATTCCCAACATCAACATAAAATAACCAATATAGGTAATGGTCGTGCCCCAATAATCGTTGCTAACCGATAGCACAGTCCCTTGTTCGTCTTGGTCGTATGATGATTGAAAAAATCGGTAGCCCTTGTATTTCAAGATATTATTCATAAAAATGCGGTAAGGCATTTCAGTTTTTGTGTTGGTGTCGATAACCGTAATCTCGCTGGCAAACGACGACGGACTGTTGGAGCCGGGATAACGTTCGAGTACAAAATCGCGGAGTTTTATTCCAAAAGGTAACTGGTGCGATAATGAACCGTACTCAATTTCAACGGTTGTTCCGTTTAGCGTGCAAGCCGCCTTTGCTGATTGTTGATTGTCGCCTGCCAGCATATTAACACGTTGCGTAGCATTGCCATCAGTTACGTTAAATATAAGTGCATTTTTACCCTCCAACATAATTCCCGCTTTGTTCATTTCGGGCGAAACCTGTGTGATATTTTTTCGGGCGTTTGGTAAAAAAGTTTTAAGCACAAAAAGCAGATTTTCGGTTCTGAAAATGGTTTTTTGTTGTGCTAGCATATCTTTGCCGGGTAGTATCATTTCCTGCTTTTGTTCCATCATGCTTGTTTTGCTGAGTGGAATATTGGTGCTAAAAAACAGTTCGTCATTTTTACGGTAAAAAATAATATTAGCATTGCTTGTTGAGTCTTCAAACGCAAACAGAATGCCTTCAAACTCTTTGGTTTCGCCTTTTTGCAAGATAAAATCCATTCCGCCATTTTGGCTATTCATGGTAAAAAGCGAGATAGCTGCTTCGCCGTTTGGGTCGGGAACAATGGTTTCGATAGAGTTAGGAATGTACGAAACGAGTTCGCAACTTATTTCTTTTCCTGCAATTTTTAGCTTTTCTTCAAACTCCGTAGTCGATTCATTCAGAATAGTTTCGGTAGTTTTTGTAATGGTTTCGCCATTGGCAGTAGCGGTTAAGCGTACTGAAGTTTTATCGGAACTAATTTCGTAGACAGTTTCTCCTTCGCGAATATGCATAATGCCCTCCGAGCCCATGTAGCGGGTAATGGCGGCACCAATTAAGATAACGATAAACGCGAGGTGAAAAAGTAAAATGGAAAGTTTTCGTGTATTTAGTATATCGTATCGAACTACACTTCCTATCAAATTAATAATGAGTATTACAAGCAAGGCTTCGAACCAAAATGCATTATAAACCA